>NZ_JBJHPC010000147.1:0-13489 GCF_045257485.1 Streptomyces sp. YS-3
GATGAAGAGGATGGTCTCGCGGTCGTCCTGGGAGGCGGCGAGCTGGCGGTCGAGGTCGATCCAGGAGTAGACGTCGTAGTCGGATCCGGCGAGTGCGAAGCGGGCGGCCTGACGGGTCCAGGTGCCCTTGGAGTCCAGCAGTGCGGTGGCTGCCTGGCGGCCGAGGGTGGCGGCGACGGCGAGGTCGTCGTTGCCGAGGGCCTGTTCCGCCCGGGATATGAGGTCCTTGGTGGCCTGGGCGGTCTGCTGGGCCTGGGAGCGCTTGTTCAGGGCGGCGGCGCGTTCGCTCTTGTCCAGCAGGGCGAGTTGGGCCGCTTGCTTCATGCCCTGCAGCCTGTCGGCGGCCAGCATGGCCGCCTCGGCCGCGCGGGCGTTCTTCTCGACGTCCAGCGCGTCGGCGATGGCCTGGGTCGCGAGGTTCGCGGCCAGGACCGCCTCGTTGGCGTAGGCGGTGGACTTGTTGGCGAAGTCGATGGCCTGCCCGGCGTACTTGACGGCTTCCTCTGCCGCGTCGGCGGCCTTTTCCGCGTGTGCGGCAGCCGACTTGGCCGCGGTGTTGGCGGCGCGCGCGGCTCGGGCGGCGGTGGAGGCCAGCGCCCGGGCGGTGGAGGCGGCGTTGGTGGCCTGGTTGGCCGCGGAGGAGGCGATCTCGGCCTGGCGCTTSGCCTCGGCCGCCTCGCCCTGGGCGACGCCGGAGGCCGCCGCGGCCTGGGCGGAGGCCTTCGCGGCGGCGGCGGCATCGCGGGCGGCGTCGGCGGCGGCCAGGCCGGCGCCGGCGGACTGCTCCGATGCGGTGGCCGCGTCATCGGCGGCCTTGGCCGCGTCGTAGGCCTTCGCGGCGGCGTCGCGGGCGGCGACGGCGGCGTTCTTCGCCTCTTCGGTCCTCGACGCGTCCTTCGACGCGGCGATCGCGGCGTTGTAGGCGCGTGTGGCAGCCGATCCGGCGGCTGCTGCCGCCTGGGAGGCCGCGGTGGCCGCCCAGGACGCCCGCTGCGAGGCCTGGACCGCGGCGGAGGAGGCGCGGATGGCGGTCCGGGCGGCGGACGCGGCGCCGCTGGCGGCGCTGGCGGCCGAGCGGGCCGCGTCGGCGGCCAAGCGGACGTCGTTCCTCGCCTGCTCGGCCTCGAACGCGGCCTCTTCGGCCTTCTCCTTGGCCTTGCTCGCGGCTGTCGTTGCACGCGCGGAGGCCTCGACGGCCAGGTCGGTCTGTTCCCGGGCCCGTGCGCTCTCACGCTGGACGATGGCGACCAACTGCGCGATGCCGGCGGTTTCCTGGTCGCGGGCCCGCGCGATGTGCTGGCCGGTGTCGAGGTACCACTGCACGTCGTCCGCGGTCCCGCTCAGGGCCCGGTTGGCGTACTTCTTGAGCTCCGGGCCGGCGGTGGCGAGGCTGCGGATGATCTCGACCCGCATGTCCTCCAGCCTGGCGTTGTACTGGGTGGTGAGCAGGAACTGCTCCAGTGCCTGGTCCGTTCCGGCGGCCAGGGCGGTGTTGCCGTCGCGCTTGACGCTCTTTCCGCCGTTGGCCATGACGCTGAGGGTCGACACCCGCATGTCCTCGGTGACCGAGGAGCGGAACCCGTCCTTGACGAACGCGGATATCACCTCGTCACCACCGTTGAGGGCCGCGCTGACGTCCCTGCGAACGCTCCTGCCTCCGAAACCGAGGTAGGTGAAGGCGGCCACACGGTTGTCGATCCGTGTCGCCTTCGGCAGCTGTTCGGTGAGGAAGGTGGTGATGTCCTGGTCGGTGCCGCTCAGCGCGTACGAGGCCGCCTCCTTGACCGAACGGCCGCCCAGGACCCATGCCTTGACGACCTTGGCGCGGTCGGTGTCCGGAAGGGCCAGGGCGTCGCCCGCCGCGTCGGCCGCGCCGGTGGCGGTGGCGGTGGCGGCCCGTGCGGGCGTGGTGAACAACCAGGGGGTGGAGACAGCGGCTGCGCTCGCCGCGGCGGCGGCGGTGAAACGGCGTCGGCTCCAAAACGTTTCCTGCACAGAAGAACCTCTCTGATTGCGATTCCTCGAGGTCGAGGTCGAATCCCGCTCGGAATATCGCACCGCTGCGGCGGTGTCCCGACCTTATGCAGGGCACACACGCCCTGAGAACACCTGTTTGGAACCTCATTGGCGCAATGAATGAAAGATGGCCGAATCCCGCCCTCAAGTTTTCGCAAAAACGACACAACCATTCCGTGGAGTGACGCAAGTCACGTCTCGGGCAGAGGTTTTGCGTCGTTATGGGTTCTTATATCCGCTTGGCTTGCCGACGCGTGGCTGCTTTCATTCAGAAGATCGCCAGCCCCTGAGTAATGCCGTCGTATTTGCCTTTCGACGGCATCGCTCAGCCCTGGCCGGGGTACGCGCAAAAGCTCGCGCGCCCCCTCTTCTCGCTGCGCATTCCCGCGCGTTCACGAACACCCTGAATCGACCCTGGGGATCAAAATGAAGGTACGTAGCACCATCCTGCGCATCACCGCCACGGCCCTGAGCGCAGGTGCTCTGACCTGGGTCGCGATCACCGGAGGAGTGCCCGGCGGCTCCAGCCCCGACACTCTCGCTACGAAGGCGGTTGCCGACGAGGGGCCGGGTTACGCCATCGAGGACTTCGCCTACCCGAACGCCGACAAAATCCTCGCGGAGCAGAAGATCAAGCTCAAGAGAGGAGACGGCCACATCCTCCTCGCCCAGTGCACGGGCGCCCCGGAACAGATGGAGGTGTTCTCCCACAAGAACGAGAAGGTCTGCTTCCGGGGCACCGGGGACAAGGGATACCTGAGCCTGGAAATCCCGGCGGTCTTCGGAGTGAAGGGAAACAACTACGCCGCCCAGGTCGCGATGACCACCGGCACCGAGGAAAAGACGTTCACCGTCGACAAGAATGCGTGGACGGCCGTGGGTGAGACCGCGGACGAGCAGGGCCGCGATTTCATGCTGATGGAAATCCGCACCAGCAAGTAGCACCGGCCCCAGCGCCACTTCCCAGAAACCGCCGGCCGAGAAGCCGACCAGCGCCCGGGCCGTCGGCGAAGCCATGCCCGCCCTGCCTTCGAAGGACATACGTGTCTGTACTGCGTCCGCGCGCCGCGCGGATCTCCGGCCTGCTGGCCACCGCGGCCCTGCTGTCGACAGCCCTGATCACCGCCACCCCCGCCGCCGCGGTCACCGGCCCCGAGGCCGCCGCCGCGCACCCCTACGCCGTCCGCCTCACCATCGGCAACGAGGCCACCTCCCGTGCCTGCACCGGCGCCCTGGTCGACCGCTTCTGGGTCCTGACCGCCGCGAGCTGCGTCGCCACCACCCCGGGTGCGACCGTGCCGGCCGGCAAGCCTGCCCTCGCCACCACCGCGACGCTCAGCGACGGCAGGACGGTCGCCGTCACCGAGGTTTCGCCGCGCACCGACCGGGACGCCGCCCTCGTACGGCTCGCCACCCCGGCCACCGGGATCACCCCCGCGCTCCTGGCCGGCGCGGTCCCGGCCACCGGCACCGAACTGCGTGCCGTCGGGTCCGGGCGCACACAGAGTGAGTGGGTGCCGGACAAGCTCCACACCGGTACCTTCATCCTCGACTCCGCCACATCCACCACCCTCGCCGTCACGGGCAAGGGCAGCGACGCGATCTGCCAGGGCGACACCGGCGGCCCGCTGCTGGACGCCTCCGGCCAGATCGTCGCCGTCAACTCCCGCTCCTGGCAGGGAGGCTGCCTGGGAGCCCCTGCCACGGAGACCCGTACCGGCGCAATCTCCACCCGCACCGACGACCTCGCCTCGTGGCTGAAGGAGGTCCGCTTCACGACCGCGTCGCTGCGGAACGCCCTGAGCGACCGCTGCGCGTACGTCGGCTGGCGCACTCCCGACAACGGCGCCCCGGCCCAGCAGGTCGACTGCGACCCCCAGTACGCCGACCAGCTCTGGAAGCTGGAGCCGGTGCAGGGCGGTTACCAGATCCGCAACCACAACAGCAACCGCTGCCTGGTGGTCTCGTGGCGCACTCCGGAGGACGGTGCGCCCGTGACCCAGTACGACTGCCACCCGGAGTTCGCGGACCAGGTGTGGAAGCTGGAGCCGGTCGCCGGCGGCGGCTACTCGGTCCGGAACACGGTGACCGACAAGTGCATGTACGTCTCATGGCGCACGCCGGAATGGGGCGCACCCGTGACCCAGGTCAGCTGTGACTCGCACTACGCCGACCAGGTGTGGAAGATCTGAGCGGCCCGACACCTCGATGTGGACCTCCGTCGGTGGCCACCGCCTCGCCCGCGCACAACGCACGGAGGGCGGGCAGTCGAAGGACGACGGCTCACGGCCGGGCGGCCATCCACGGTTGGCGCCCGGCAACACCGACCGCCGTGACGCCGCGGCGGCGAACACACAACAGCTCCCACCGGTTCGGCCCTGCCGCACTCTCGTGCGCCCGAGCCCGTCCCCGCGCGAAGGACTACTCCCCATGCCCGTTCCCCGTTCCCGCCTGACGCGGATGACCGGCCTCGTGGTGACCGCCACCACGGTCACCGCCGGTCTGCTGGCCATCGGCACCGCCCAGGCGGTCACCGGCCCGGAAGCCGCGTCCGGCCAACTCGCCTCCGCCGTCAAGCTGAACATCGGCGATGAAGCGACCAGCCGCGGCTGCAGTGCGACGCTCATCGACGCCTCCTGGATCATGACCGCCGCGAGCTGCTTCGCCACCACCCCCGGCTCGACCGTCCCGGCCGGGCGACCGGCGCTGCCCACCACCGCAACCCTGAGCGACGGCAGGGCCGTCGACGTCATAGACGTCCTCGCGCGCGACGACCGCGACGTGGCCCTGGCCCGCCTTGCCGCACCGGTCACCGCCATAGCTGCGGCGCCGCGTGCCGCCTCCGCCCCCGCACCCGGCGCCGACCTCCTCGCCGCCGGTTTCGGACGCACCGCGACCGAATGGGTACCGGGCAAGGCCCACACCGGCGCTTTTACGGTCAACACCACGGATGCGACCAGCCTCACCCTCACCGGTAAGGGCACCGACGCGATCTGCAAGGGCGACACCGGCGGCCCCGTACTCAACGCCGCGGGCGAACTGGTCGGCGTCAACAGCCGCTCCTGGCAGGGCGGCTGTCTCGGCGGCGACCCGGCCGAGACCCGCACCGGCGCCGTCGCGGCCCGTACCGACGGCCTCGGCGAATGGATCGCCTCCGCCAAGCAGCGGCCGGTCGTCCTCAAGGCCGGGATGACCTTGCACACCGGTGAGACGCTGACCTCCGAATACGGCAAGCTCGTCATGCAGGCCGACGGCAACCTGGTCATCTACCACTCGACCGGCGGCGAGGGGAAGGGCGGCGCCCTGTGGGCGTCCGGCACCGGCGGCAACCCCGGCGCGTTCGCCAGGATGCAGGCCGACGGCAACTTCGTCGTCTACAAGAAGGACGGCGGCGACTCCGTCGCCGGCTCCGCCCTGTGGTCGACGAAGACCTGGGGTCACGCGGGGGCCCACCTGTCCCTTCAGGCCGACGCCAACCTCGTGCTCTCCGAGACCGTCTCCAACGGCAGCGCCGGCATGGTCAAGCTTCTGTGGCAGAGCGACACGGGCCCGCGGGGCGACAAGCTCGCCTCCGACAGCAAGCTCATGCCCGGCTCGTGGCTGACCAACGGCAAGACCGTGCTCCTCATGGACATCCAGGGCAACATCCACATCCGGGAAATCGCCACCGGGCGCGAGCTGTGGAGCAAGGTCACCGGGGACTGGTACGCGTACCTGCACATGCAGAACGACGGCAACCTCGTCCTCTACAAGAAGGACGGTGGCCAGACCCAGGGCGGTGCACTGTGGTCCAGCGGCACGTGGAGCGGTGCCGGCTCGTACGCGACCCTCGATGACAACGGGACTCTGGCCGTGCGCTGGCAGTCCGGCGGCGAGCGCTGGGCCTCCAGCAGCTTCCGCGGTGAGCAGTCCGGGCGCTGCCTCGACAGCAACGGTGGCGCCGACGCCGTCATCTGGGACTGCTGGGGCGGTGCCAACCAGCAGTGGGACCACACCGCCGCCAAGGAGCTGCGGGTGGGGGGCAAGTGTCTGACCGCGGATGCCGGTGCCAACCAGGGCTCGCACCTCAAGGCCCTGCCCTGCGACGGGCGCGGTGAGCAGAAGTGGGACGTCAACGGCACCACGGCCACGATCACCAGCGTCGTCAAGCCCGACCAGTGCGTCAACGTCTTCGGCGCGGCCACCGCCAACGGCTCGGTCGTCGGCCTGTGGCAGTGCGGCACCGGCACCAATGCCAAGTGGGCACGCCCCTGACGTGTCCCACCCGACAAGGCGGCTGGCCCAGTCGGCCGTCTGGTCGGAACAGCACCACCCGCGGGGTCTGGCCGGTTTCTCGGCCGGGCCCCGCTCCGCCATCCCCAGGAGCGGTCGGACGCGCTGTTCCGTCAGGGCGTCGTCTCGTTCCACGGTGCGGGGCCGGTGCCATCGGTCCAGGCGGCGAGGCCCAGGTGGTCCACGCAGCGGATGCCGCACTGCTCGGCGTACTCGACGGCGGGCTGCGTGAACTCGCCCGTCGTCACCACGGCGGCCACCTGTGCCTCGTGAACGGCGAAACAGGTGCCGCCGAAGCGCTGGAGCTCCTGCGAGCCCACCTTGTTCACCGGTCCGTAGCGTTTGCACTGGATGACCACCGAACGGCCGTCGGGGGCGGTGGCGACAACGTCCGCGCCCAGGTCGCCCGCGCCGCCGACGACCTGCACGTCGGTGCAGCCGTCCCGCTCGCACAGGGCGGCTATCGCCTCCTCGAACGTGTCCGCGTCCATGGCGCCGTATTCCTCCGCCGTGAAGACGACGGCCTCGGTGGGCGGCGGACCCACTTCGCGCTCGTACGGCGCGAGGTCGGCCGGGTGGGTCGGCGGGGCCGCCGGCTGAGGGGTTTCGGCGAGCTCCTGGCTGATCGCGTCGGCCGCGTCCACAAGACGGTCCGTCAGACGGCGGCGGCGGGACCGGCGCAGGCCGAGGAGGGCCGCCGACGCGCACACCGTCATGGCCACGCCCGCACCCGGGGGGCCGCCGCCGGCTGCTTGGGCGAGGGTCTTCGCCGTGAGTGCGACCCCCCACAGGAACAGGGCCAGCAGGCCGAAGACCAGCACGGTCTGGCGGAGGCTGAAGGCCCGTCGGCTCACCGTCGCGGCCCGTCGGTCCAGTGGCGCGGTCATATGTGCCCGGCTTCCCCGTAAGCGGCTATTCCATGATCACCCATGGCCCCCGTCTGCCCCGCTTCCCGCACTCCAACTCGGTGGGGGCGGGAGGAGGTGTCTGAGGAGGAGGCCGTGACCGGCGGGGTCGGTGCAGGTCCGGTGCGTAATTCTTGCTGGATGGAGCGGTGTTGACCGGTTTGGCGGGCGCGGGAGCGGTGTCCTGCGGTAGAAGTACAGCATGATGCCCGTCGAGGAAGCCCGGGACGAACTCAAGCACCTGCTGAGCCGTTGCGAGCGCTGGTTGTGCGACGAGGAAGGGGTGCGCGATCTCCTTCCCGACGCGGCAGGCCTGGCCGGGGACGCCGCACGCATGGAGGCCCTGCGTACACGCGTCCTGTCGTCCATGCTCAACGTGGCCCTGCTGGGACGGCAGTCATCCGGAAAGAGCTTCCTGATCAGCGGCCTGCAGGGCGCCCTGGAGTACATCCCCATCACCGACGAGGACGGTATGCCGTCGGCGGAGTTCCTGGGCGTCCTTCCGTCATCGGCGCGCCCGACCACGGCATGTCCGTGCACGGTCATCCCCGTCGGAGACGATTCCTCCGGCCGGGACGGGGGCCGGGCACTGCTGCGGGCGAACTTCACCGGTGGCAGGGTCGAAGACATCGGCACGGACCTGCCGCCCGCCGTGGTGGCCGCGTACGGAGCGGTGGACGGCAACGTCACCAACCGGCGCCGCGAGCACATCAACCTCCGTGTCGAGTCGATCGAAGTGCTCATCTCCGACGCGCGTCTGCCGGTCAAGCTCTTCGACCTGCCCGGCTCGGAGTCGCCGATCGAAGAGCACGAGGTCATCATGCGGGAGGCGTGGGCGAAGGCCGACTGCTTCGTCTACGTGAGTCACGCGACATCGGCCCTGACCGCGAACGAACTCCAGCTCATCCGTGACCTGTACGCGCACCACATGCAGAGCAACGCCAACAAGAAGGTGTTGTGGGTCCTCACGGGAATCGATTTGGCGACCCAGCGTGAGCAGGGCCAGGCCGCCTGGAAGAGCGTGCTGACCACCAACAACGCCTATCTCCGTACCCACTTCGGTACCCCGGGCGGACAATTCATCGGGGAAGGATTCCTGCCGGTCTCGGCCGCCTGGGAGGCCGAGGCGGACTTCAAGGACTCCCAGGGCGACGACGGCAGCACCCTTCGGCGGCTCAGCGGCATGGAGACACTGCGCGACCACCTTCGGGGTCTGATGGAGTCCGGCGCGGGCCACGCACACCTGCGCCAGGTGGCCGACGAGGCACGATGGCTCGTACGCCGTCGCCAGCGCCAGCTCGCCGACATGCTCGACACCCACCAGTTGGCCGTGGAGGACCTGGAGGCACAACAGGACAGTCTTCGTGGCCGCATCAGGGGCGCCGAACGCTCCCTTGACCGCATCCGGACCGAACTCGGGCGCGAGCTGCAACGCAGGATCCGCACAGCGCGCGCCCCGTTCAACGGTTTGGCCGACGAACTGCACCAGCAGCTCGACCCCTTGATCGACCGGGGCAACCTGAGCGCCGAGCACGCCAACGAGGTCGACGTGCTCCAGGTCCAGCTGTTCAGCCAGTGGATGACGTCAGCCGCGGGCCCGGCCACCTTGTGGGCCGGCGAGTTGCAGGCGCTCGACGCCAGCGCCAGGGAGCTGATCCGGGCGGACCTAGGCGTGAACACCGGCTCCCAACTGGTCTCCCCAGAACCGCTCGACACGAACTACTTCCCGATGCAGACCGACAGCCGCCAGCCCCTGACGGCCTATGGGGTGGTGCAGGCCGCGGCGAACACCCTCGGCGTCGCCAGCCCCATCGCCGCCGGGGCCGTATGGCTCACGACCAGTCTGAGTCTCGCCACCATCGCGGTTCCGGCGGGAGCGGCCGTCCTGACAGCCATCGCCATCGCGAAAGTCACCGATGCCCTCAAGGACCGCGAGTCCAAGGTCGAGAGGGCACGCCAGGAGCGCAAGGACATGATCGACGAACAGGTGAAGCAGGCCCGCAGTGCTTTCGAGAGCGTCACCCAGAGCCAGGGCCGGCTCCTCATCGACGCGGTCGACCATCACCACCTGCAGCACCAGTCCCGTCTGAAGTCGACGCTGGCTCAGATCATGGAACGCATCAACGCGGAGGACACCGTCCGCAGCCGCGCCGTCATCGACCGCCTCACGCCGGTCAACCAGGCCGGTCTGGGCCTGGTCACCGGGTTGCAGGACCTGCGCGACGCCCTCCGGAACGACGTCCTCATGGGCCGCTGAGGCCGCGGAAACGCTGCGTACTCGTCAGCGCAGGGGGCGCGGCAGGCGTACCCGGACGAGGGTGGACTCGATACCGGTGTCCACCAGGCGGCCGGCCGCGTCGAACGCCCCAGGGCCGTCGCTCATGCCGAAGTCGTTGTCGTTGAGCAGGACGATCGTCGAGGAGCCGTCGACCGCGACGCCCTCGATCTTGCCGGGTACACCGGCGACCGTGTTCAGGTCGACCACCAGGCGCTTGGACAGCACCGGGACGCCGGCCGCCGCCGGATCGTCGAGCTGTTCCAGGGACGGGCTCGTGGCAGCCTCCCAGCGGGATCCGAGGATGTCGGAGCCGGAGCGCAGGCGCACTTCGTACAGGCGGCTGGACTTGTCGGTGCGCTCCTGGACCAGCAGACGGTCCCGGCCGAGTGCGACCAGCGCGGAGATCTTGAGTTCGGAGGTCTTCGTCTGGCCGGGCTCGACGACGCCGACCGGATCGAAGCGGTAGGCGTACTCGGCGGTGACCCGGTTCTTCCGGGGCGAGAAACGCAGCAGACGGGTGGTGCGGGAGTCCTCCCCTCCCGCCTTGTCGGGATTGAGCAGCGGACTCTGCAACGCGAGGACCAGGTCGCCGCCGGGAAGCAGCGCCAGCCCTTCGAACCCGCGGTTGACCTTGCGCTTGAGGAAGGTCGACGGCAGGGACTCCACCACGGGATAGTCGGCACCGGTGAGGTGAAGGCCCCGCGGAACGTGGCGGGCCAGGACCCGGCCGCGCGGTGAGACATGGACCAGCGAGGGGCCGTACTCGTCGGCCAGCCAGAAGCTTCCGTCCCGGTCCCGCACCAGACCCTCGGTGTCCAGGCCGTTGGGGTTGTACGCGAGCGGGGCGGAGGCGTCGTAGGTGTACGGAGCCTCGTCGCGGGCGGGCTGGTTGGGCAGCCCGGTCACGGGCTTCCCGGTGGCCGTGGTCAGCGGGATGGCCTGGAGCACCTGGATCCGGCCGCCTGTCTGACGGATCTTCACGATGGCCGGGTCGAACCCGGGGACGGGAAAGGTGCGCCGCTTGTCCTTGCCGACGGCTATCTGGCCGTTGGGCCCGCGGTCGGTCACCGTCCAGTACTCGCCCGGGCGTTCGGCGGGGTACAAGTCGCTGCCGATGCCGCCGAGGTGGATTCCGCGGTCGTCACCGACGCTGCCCGGCAGCAGGCGGTTGCTGAAGGAGGCCAGGGGAATGTCCGGCAGGGTCGCGGTGGAGACAATCCGCGGTACGGGGGTGTGCCTCGCCGGGGCCGCGCCGACCGTTCCCACGGCGGACACGAGGGCCAGCGCGGTCAGCGGCACCACCATGGCTGCGGGCCTGCGCAGGTTGCGCGGGTTCATCTGAACTCCCTTGCGGTGAACACACGGGTGGACGCCCATCCCGGCGGGCTCATGATCCGCACTCGTGCGCAACGCGAGGCAACGGGTTCATGACGTCGGGGCGTGTGCTCGGTGAACGCGAGTCCTCAGCGGGCGGGCCGGATCCGGCGGAGAAGAAGGCGGCCGGTGCCGCTCGCGGGGATGGCCGCCGGACCTGTCCGGCCCTGGACAAGCGGCGAGGTCTGCGCGGCCCGGTGTACGGCCCGGGGGTCAGAACGCGTAGCGCACTCGCAGCCAGGGTGCGCGGGTCGCGATCATGTCGGAGAGGGCTTCCACGGCCTCGTGCTTCACCCCGGTGCGGTAGCGCACGTTCCAGGCACCGTTCTCGGACCGTTTGGGCTGCTGGAGATCCTCCCGCCACAGGACGTCCTCGGCCCGGGGGTGCCAGCCGAGGTTGACCTCGTGCAGGTCCTTGTTGTGGGTGAGCATGATGATCTCCGCCGCGCTCTGTTCCTTCACCCGGCGCGGCAGTACGTCGTCCATCATGCGCAGCAGCTCGTCCCAGTCCTGCTGCCAGCCGGGCCGGATCACCACGGGGGAGAGGTTGAAGTGCACCTCGTACCCGGCGTCCAGGAAGTCGGCCGCGGCCTCGACGCGGGCGGCGACGGGGCTGGTCCGGATGTCGAGGAGGCGGGAGTCATTGGGCGGCATGAGGGAGAACCGGATCCGCGTGCGGCCCTGCGGGTCGAGGCGCAGGAGGTCCGGGTTGACCAGCTTGGTCGCGAAGGAAGCCTTGGCCGTGGGCCACTGGCGGAAGGCGTTGACGAGATCGGCGGTGTTGTCGCTGATCAGGTCGTCCACCGAGCAGTCGCCGTTCTCTCCGATGTCGTAGACCCACGCCCGCTCGTCGCACTGGTTGGGTTCCCTCTTGGGACCGGAGGCGGTGATGTGGCGGCGCAGGGCGCCGAGGACGCGGTCGACGTTGGTGAAGACGGTGATGGGGTTGGCGAATCCCTTGCGGCGCGGGACGTAGCAGTACGCACAGGCCATGGCGCATCCGTTGGACAGGCCCGGGGCGATCCAGTCGGCGGAGCGTCCGTTCGGCCGGACGGCGAGGGAGGTGCGTTCGCCCAGGACCAGGGTCTCGCTCTTGATCCGTACCCAGCGCTCCACGTTTCCCTCGTTGCCGTGCAGGTGGGGGATGCGCCAGTGGGAGTCCGTCTCGACGAGCCGGGCGTCGGGGAAGCGGGCGAGAATCTGCCGGCCTCGCCAGGACGCGGCGGCGGCGGGCTCGGCGTGGATCTCCGTCACCCGCAGTAGTCGGCGTGCCTCCGGGCCGTCACGGAACGGGCGGGCCGCTTCCGTGTCCGACGGCGCGGCCACGGCCATGAGCTCCTCCATGCCGAAGAGTCCTTCGGCCTCATGGCCCGGATCCTGGGGGCGCCGCCGCATCTCCACTCCGCTCGCTTCCTCCTGCCCTACCCGCCGGGCGCAGCAGTCCCGCGCGGAGCTGGTCCAGGCCTTTTGCCCCAGTCTAGGCGGTACGGGTCTCATCGCCCGGGGCGGCGCCTGCGGGCCGCGGCCCCCCCCGGATGCGCCCCTCGGGGTTCGCCCGCAGGGTGGAGAGCGGTTCCCACGGGAAGGCCGTGCGGGCCGGGAAGGAGCCGGCTGTGGCCAAGAGGAAGAAGTCCTCGGGGAAGCAGGAGCTGTCCAGGGGTGACCAGGTGGCTTGGCGCAGCCACGGCAGCGAAACCGAGGGCAAGGTCGAGCGCGAGCTCACCGGACGCACCCGCGCGGCCGGTCGCACGGTCGACGCCTCGCCGGACGAGCCCCAGTACGAGGTGCGCAGCGACAAGTCGGGGCGTACGGCCGTGCACAAGCCCGGCGCGCTGAAGAAAAAGCCGTAGGGAGAAGTCGCAGGGAGAGGCCGTGGGGAGAAACCCTGGGGAGGCATTCCACGACGGGAGATCGTCGAGGAGATGCTTCGGCGGACGCGGGACCGCACGGACGCGTGTCCGGGACGGGACGCGGCGGGGCCCCGACCCGGGAGAGTGGGTCGGGGCCCTCGCTGTACCAGGCGTGCGTGCCGTGTCAGTGGCGGAACGCGTCCTTGGCGGACTCCTTGGCCTGGCGTGCGTCGCCCTTGGCCTGCTCGGCACGGCCCTCGTCGGTCATGCGCTCGTTGCCCGTGGCGCGGCCGACGGTCTCCTTGACTTTGCCCTTGGCCTGCTCGGTGTGGGCCTTGGTCTTCTCCTCGCCCGACATGCGGACCTCCTCGTCGTAGAACCGGATGGTCGTATCCGCCCTGCTGCTCGCATCGGCGGGCCGTAAACCCCGTGACCCTCGACGTCCGTCACGGTTTCCGTATGCGGGACAGCATGGCGAGTGCCTCGCCGAGGCCGTGCGGGCGCAGCAGGCCCGACGGTGCCGTGCGGTGGCTCCAGCCGGGTCCCGCGAGCAGGACGACGGGGCCGCGCCGCGCTCCGCGCATCCCCCAGTGGGTGTCGGCGATGTGCTGGGCGAGGGGGCGGCTGGCGGTCGAGCGGGTCTGTGACCACAGCACCACCGCTGCCGGGCCGGTGCGSCGCACCGCGGCCGTCAGCGCTTCGGTGGGCACGGCGCCGCCGAGGATGCGGACGGCGGCTGCGCGTTCGCGCAGCGCCGCCTCCAGTGCCTCCAGCGGCAGGGTGTGCTGTTCGTC
>NZ_JBJHPC010000148.1:0-13396 GCF_045257485.1 Streptomyces sp. YS-3
GGCGGCGGGTGTGGCGCTCTGACGGCGCGGCTGGCGCTCGCGCAGCCGCTGCGCGGCGGCCTCGGCACGGCGCCGGTCCATGACGAACGCGAACCTCCGCCGCTCCTGGGCGCGCAGATGCATGATGTACGCGCTGAGCAGCACGGCCGGGACCGCGGGCGCCCACAGGAAGCCGAGGCCGCCCACCGCCGCCACGACCGTGCCCAGGGTGAAGCCCAGGAAGAGAAGCACGGTCGTACGCCGTCGGCGCGCCAGGACCGCGCTGCGCCGGGCGCGCCGGGCCCGCTCGGCGGCGTCCGCGGAACGGCCCACGCCCCGGCGCACGTCGCTCTGGCGCGCGCCCCCGGGCCGCTCCTCACCACCGCGCCCGCTCCCGCGGCGCTCCTCGGAACGAGGGGTCTCGTGGTGCGGTTCGGCCGGGTGCGGGACCTCGGGGCGCTCCTCCTCGGGACGCGGCTCCTCACGTCCGCGCCGCTGCGCCCCGGTGCCCGTGGGGTGCTGTCGCGGCACGGCGAGGTCCCGGACGTCGACGCCCTGGGCGGGGTCCCCGAGGCCTCCCGCCCCGAGGAACTCCGTGGGCGCGTCCGGGTCGGTGTCGGGTGCGGGGTCGCCGGAACCTCGCTGCCTGAGCTCCCTGGCGTACCGGCGCTCCATGGCCGACCGTCCGGACAGCAGCCGGATGGCGGTGCTGAAGCGTTCCGTCGGACGGGCCTCGTTGAGCTCGTCCTGCCTGCGGAGCCACATCGGCACCAAGTAGGCGGCCCAGGCCCCGACGATGACTGCGTAGATGAGGCCGCTGCTGCTCACACCCCACACGGTAGAGGGACGGGCGCGAGGGGATACGCCAATTGAGCCGGTGTGTCGCACGATCTGGCTGATAAGACCGGCTTTTTTTGTGATTCTTCAGATCGCTTCATGGTCATACGGCGACCGAATTCGAACGTCTATTTCATTTCTCGTGGTGCGCCCGCCTCGACTGCTTCCACCTGTGCAGCATCCCCTCGGGCACCTCTTCGGCCGTCAGCGCGTACACCAGGTGGTCCCGCCATCCGCCGTCGATGTGGAGATAGCGCGGGCGCAGGCCCTCCTCGCGGAATCCGAGTTTCTCCACCACGCGCCGGCTCGGCCCGTTCTCCGGGCGAATGCAGACCTCCATGCGGTGCAGTCCGACCGAACGGAAGCAGTGGTCGGTGGCGAGCGCGACGGCGGTGGGCATGACGCCGCGGCCCGCGACCTCGCGGTCCACCCAGTAGCCGACGTGCCCCGAGCACATCGAGCCCCAGGTGATCCCGGCGACCGTCAGCTGACCGACCAGCCGGCCCTGGTACTCGATCACGAACGGCAGCATCCGGCCCGCGTTCGCCTCGGCGCGCAGATGCCGGACCATCTGCCGGTAGGTGGGCCGGCGGGCGGGCGGGGCGCCGGGCGCGGGCGGCGGGACGGTCGCCTCCCAGGGCCGCAGCCATTCGCGGTTGCGCCGGTTGACCTCGCGCCAGACGCGCTGGTCGCGCAGCCTTATGGGACGGAGGAGGACATCACCGTCCGTCAGCACGACCGGCCATGAGGGGACGTTCAGCTCGGGCTCCCCACGGGTCTGGGGTGGTCGCCGCCGCGCAATTGGTCGACGGCGTGCGTCAGCAGCCGCTCCAGGACGGCCAGTCCGTCGCGGACGCCGCCGGTGGAGCCCGGCAGGTTGACGATCAGCGTGTGGCCGCCCGCCACCCCGGCGAGCCCCCGCGAGAGCGCGGCGGTGGGGACCTTCGCCAGCCCCTCGGCGCGGATCGCCTCCGGGATGCCGGGGACCTCGTAGTCCAGGACGCGGCGGGTGGCGTCGGGGGTGCGGTCCGTGGGCGAGATGCCGGTGCCGCCGGTGGTGACGATCACGTCGTATCCGGCGGCCGTGCCCGCGCGCAGCGCCTGCTCCACCGGGTCGCCGTCGGGCACGACCAGCGGCCCGTCCACGGCGAAGCCGAGCCCCGCCAGGCCCTCGGCGAGGATCGGGCCGCCCCTGTCCGCGTACACACCGGCGGAGGCGCGGTTGGAGGCGGTGACGACGAGCGCCGCGTACGGGGCGAGCAGCGCGGCCCCGAGGTCCGCGCCGCCGCCGGGGAAGGGGGGCGCGTTCTCCACCCCGGGGCGGCTCGGGGCGCCGCCCGCCGGCCCGGGGGACGTCCGGCCGGTGTCGTCCGGCGCGCTCACGCCGTGGCCCCGTCCGGCCCGGGGCGGGACCAGTCGCCCGACTTGCCGCCGGTCTTCGTCTCCACCCGCACGTCGGTGATGACGGCCGCCTTGTCCACGGCCTTCACCATGTCGACGACGGTCAGCGCGGCCACCGACACGGCGGTCAGCGCCTCCATCTCCACGCCCGTGCGGTCGGTCGTCCGCACGGTGGCCACGATCTCCACCGCGTCGTCCGCGACCGTCAGGTCCAGCTTCACCCCGGACACCGCCAGCGGGTGGCAGAGCGGGATCAGGTCGGGGGTGCGCTTGGCGCCCATGATCCCGGCGATCCGGGCGGTCGCCAGGGCGTCGCCCTTGGGCACGCCCTCGCCGCGCAGCAGCTCGATCACGCGCGGCGAGACGCGTACGCGACCGCTCGCGCGCGCGGTGCGGGCCGTCACGTCCTTCTCGGAGACATCGACCATCCGGGCGGCGCCCGCCTCGTCGATGTGCGTCAGCCTGCCTTGCGTACTCATGGTGTGGCGCTCCCGGTCCGGCCTGTGTGGGCAGACACGCTACCGCCACCGGGGCCCGGTCAGCCGAGCAGGACCACCTCCACTTCGGAGCCGGGCTCCACGGAGGTGACGTCCTCGGGGATGACGATCAGGCAGTCCGCCTGGGCGAGGGCCGCGATCAGATGCGATCCGGAGCCGCCGACCGGGGTGACGCTCTCCCCGTCCGCGTCGTAGCTCCCGCGCAGGAACTGGCGGCGGGCCGCCGGGGAGGTGAGCGCCTTGTCGCTCCGGAGCGCGGCACGCGCGCGTGGCCGGTGCACGTCCGGCAGGCCCATCAGGGTGCGGATCGCGGGGCGGACGAACAGCTCGAACGAGACGTACGACGACACCGGGTTGCCCGGCAGGGCGAGCAGCGGGGTGTGGTCGGGGCCGATCGAGCCGAAGCCCTGGGGCTTGCCGGGCTGCATGGCGAGCTTGCGGAAGTCGATGCCGCTGCCCGGCTCGTCCTCGTCGCCGACCGAGGAGAGCGCCTCCTTGACGACGTCGTACGCCCCCACGCTCACGCCGCCCGTGGTCACCAGCAGATCGGCGCGGATCAGCTGGTCCTCGATGGTCGCGCGCAGGATCTCGGCGTCGTCGGTGACCGCGCCCACCCGGTACGCGATGGCTCCCGCGTCGCGCGCGGCGGCGGCCAGGGCGAAGCTGTTGGAGTCGTAGATCTGGCCCTTGGACAACTTCTCGCCGGGCTGGACCAGTTCGCTGCCGGTCGACAGGACGACCACGCGCGGGCGCGGGCGGACCTTCACCGAGCCCCGGCCGATCGCCGCGAGCAGGCCGATCTGGGGCGGGCCGAGCACGGTCCCGGCGGCCAGCGCGAGGTCACCGGCCCGCACGTCGCTGCCGGCCGCGCGGACGTGGGCGCGGGCCCCGGCGGGCCGGTGGACCCGGACCTCGCCGCTCGCGCCCTCGGGGGCGCCGCTGGCGGCGCGCATGCCGGTGGCGGCGCCCTCGCCCGTGCCGCCGTCGGTCCACTCGACCGGGACCACGGCCTCGGCGCCGGGCGGCAGCGGGGCACCGGTCATGATCCGGGCGGCCTCGCCGGGGCCGACGGACGGGAGCTCGCCGCTGCCCGCGGCCACGTCGCCGACCACGGTCAGCACCGCGGGGAACTCCTCGCTGGCGCCCGCCACGTCCGCGACGCGCACCGCGTACCCGTCCATCGAGCTGTTGTCGAAGGGCGGCAGCGCGAGCGGCACCGTGACGTCCTCGACCAGGACGCAGCCCTGGGCGTCGGGCAGTTGCAGCTCGATGGGTTCGAGCGGCGCCACGGCGGCGAGGACGTCCTCCAGGTGCTCGTCGACCGACCAGATCGTGTCGCTCAAGGTGTCTGCATCTCCTCGGTCACGTAACTGCGAAGCCAGGCCTTGAAGTCGGGGCCCAGGTCTTCACGTTCGCACGCGAGTCTGACAATGGCGCGCAGATAGTCGCCGCGGTCGCCGGTGTCATAGCGGCGGCCCTTGAAGACCACGCCGTGCACGGGGCCGCCGACCTTCTCGTCCGCGGCCAGTTGCTGGAGCGCGTCGGTGAGCTGGATTTCGCCGCCGCGGCCCGGTTCGGTCTGGCGCAGTATCGCGAAGACCGCGGGGTCCAGGACGTAGCGGCCGATGATGGCGAGGTTGCTGGGCGCGTCCGCCGGGTCGGGCTTCTCCACCAGGCCGGTGATCCGTACGACGTCGCCCTGGCCGGTGGGCTCCACGGCCGCGCAGCCGTAGAGGTGGATCTGGGACGGCTCGACCTCCATCAGGGCGATCACACTGCCGCCCTCGCGTTCCTGGATCTCCACCATCCGGGAGAGCAGCGGGTCGCGCGCGTCGATGAGGTCGTCGCCGAGGAGCACCGCGAAGGGCTGGTCGCCCACGTGCGGCGCGGCGCACAGCACCGCGTGGCCCAGGCCCCTGGGGTCGCCCTGGCGCACGTAGTGCATCGCGGCGAGGTCGCTGGACTCCCGGACCTTGGCGAGCCGGGCCTCGTCCCCCTTGCGGGAGAGGGCCTCCTCCAGCTCGTAGTTGCGGTCGAAGTGGTCCTCCAGGGGACGTTTGTTGCGCCCCGTGATCATCAGCACGTCCGAGAGGCCGGCGGCGACCGCCTCCTCGACCACGTACTGGATCGCGGGCTTGTCGACGACCGGCAGCATCTCCTTGGGGGTGGCCTTGGTGGCCGGCAGGAAGCGGGTGCCGAGGCCTGCCGCCGGAATGACAGCCTTGGTGATCCGTGGGGGCGACTGAGTCATGCGCAGCACACTAACCGCTGCGTATGTGCGGAAGATTATCCTCCGGTTAATACGGCCTCATAAACAGGCATTTGAGGGGATTGTGAAAACACTGTGAGTGATGATGCAGCCGAAAAGGCCCTCTTGCGCGCGGAACTCCTGGGTGCCCGACGCCTTCTGACGCCACAGGACGTGCACCGGGCGGGCGAGGAGCTGGCCCGCCGGGCGCTGGGGCTTCCCGAGCTGGCGGCGGCCGGAACGGTCGCCGCGTACGTCTCGGTGGGGCGCGAGCCGGGGACGCGCGCGCTGCTCGACGCGCTGCGCACCCGTGGTGTGCGCGTCCTGCTGCCCGTACTGCAATCGGACAATGACCTCGACTGGGCCGAGTACGAGGGCCCGGACCGGCTCGAACCGGCCGGGCGGGGGCTCCTGGAGCCGTCGGGGACCCGGCTCGGGCCCGCCGCCGTGCTGGCCGCGGACACCGTGCTGCTGCCCGGCCTCGCCGTGGACGCGCGCGGGATGCGCCTGGGCCGGGGCGGCGGCTCGTACGACAGGGTGCTCGCCCGGATCGCGGCGGCGGGGCACGACCCCGCGCGCGTGGTGCTGCTCTACGCGAACGAGGTGGTCGCGCGGGTCCCGGAGGAACCGCACGACCACCCCGTGCAGGTGGTGGTCACCCCGGAGGGCGTGACCCGCTTCCCGGTCTGAGCCCGGAAGCCCGAGTTCTGTACCGAAGGCTCACGGCTTCAGCGTCAGCGTGTCGACCGTCGAGGCTCCGACCGCCCTGGCGCTGAAGGACCAGTCCAGCTGTTCGCCCCTGGCCCACTTCCCGGTCTGGTCCGAGTAGTGCGCGCTGTAGGCGTGGCCGGAGGCGCCGGTGAGGTTGATCCACTTCGACTTGTCGAAGTCCTTCAGGTTCACCACCATCCGCATCGACGGCACCCAGGTGACCGAGTAGTCGCCGCCGCCCGCGTTCCAGCCCGTCGCGTTGACCGCCGCCTCGCCGCCGCCGAGGTTCCACGGACCGCGGTTGAGGAGGAACCGCACGATGCCGGGGCCGTCGGTGCCGAGGGTCTGGTTCTTCAGCATCAGCTGGTGCAACTGCCCCCAGCTCCAGCTGCTGACGTCCTTGCCGAGCTTGGCCGTCAGCTCCCAGCGGGCGTCCTTCATCGCGCGCGCCAGCAGCTGGTCCCGGGTCTTGGTGGCCGGATCCAGACGGCTCTTGGGCGTCTGCCACCACTCGTTCTTCTCGTCGTTGAAGATCCGCCGGACCACCTCGAACCAGCGGTCGCCGCCGTCGGGCTGCGCCGAGTCCGCGTCGCGCTGGCCGCACTCGCGCACCAGGCCGTTGAGGTCGTCCACGGGGCCGGAGCTGTCCGGCGGGCGCACGTTCAGGCACTCGCCCTCGACCCGCAGCTCCTTGGGGAGCTTGTTGCCGAAGGCCAGCTTGAGGACGTTGCGCCACACCGCGTTGAAGTAGGCCGCGGCCCCGGAGTCCGACTCCTGGGTGTAGTCCCAGCCCTCCAGCAGCTTCTGCGCCTCCCGTACGGACGGATCGGGGACGTCGATCTTCAGCAGAGCGGGCGTCAGCAGCGCGGCGATCTCGCTGCTGTTGTCCATCTGCATCTTCTGCATGTCCTCGGTGGAGACCTTGCCGCCGTCCTTGGTCTTCGACTCGATGAGGTCGTTGATCCGCTGGCTGCGGGTGCCGTAGCCCCAGTCCTTGGTCAGCAGGTACGGGTACTTCTTCTCGTCGACCACGGCCTGGTTGGCGGTGACGATGTAGCCCCGCTTGGGGTTGAACTCGTACGGCAGCTGGTCGAAGGGGATGGGCGGCTTCCAGTTGTACTTGGAGTCCCAGCCCGGAGCGGGCACGGAGCCGTCGTAGCCCTTGGCGCGGACCGGGATCCTCCCGGGCGCCTGGTAGCCGATGTTGCCCTTGGTGTCGGCGTAGATCATGTTCTGCGAGGGGACCTCGAAGTCCTTCGCCGCCGCCCGGAAGGACTTGAAGTCCTTGGCCCGGTCGAGCTCGAAGACGGCGTCCATGGACTTGCCGGGCTCCAGCGCGGTCCACTTCAGGGCCACCGCGTACCCCTCGCCCCGGTCCGGGGCGGAGGTGGCCACGGGGGCCTTCTTTCCGACCTTCTCCAGCTCGTCGTCACGGTCGGAGACCAACGGGCCGTTGTTGGTCTCGCGCACGGTGATGGTCTTGCTCCTGCCGCCCGCGACCTTGATGACCTCCTCGCGCGTGGCGAGGGCCTTCTGCTGGTTGTCGTACAGGTAGGTGCCGCCCGGGGCGATCTTCTCCAGGTACAGGTCGGTCACGTCGGCGCCGAGGTTGGTGAACCCCCAGGAGACGTCCTGGTTGTGGCCGATGACCACACCGGGCATACCGGAGAACGTGTAGCCCGCCACGTCGAAGCCGCAGCTCGCCGAGACCGTCCGGCAGTGCAGGCCCATCTGGTACCAGAGCGAGGGCATCATCGGCGCCAGGTGCGGGTCGTTGGCGAGCAGCGGCATACCGGTCGTCGTGTACTTGCCGGAGACGACCCAGGAGTTGGAGCCGATCCCGCTGCCGTTGGGGCCGAGGAACGCCGGGATCTTGTCGAGGCTCTCGGAGAGGCGCGCGAGCTGCGTCTGCGCCCCCTGCGTCGCACCCTGGACCGACGCTCCGGCCCCGGTGCCGCTGCCCGCCTCGCGGTTCGGGTCGTACTTGCCGGTGGCCTTGCTGACCGAGCCCCCGTCGACGATCGGCCGGTGGGTGGCGGTCGGATACGGCGGGTACAGGTCCTTGATCTGCTTGGGCGTGAGCCGGCTGGTCATCAGGGACCGGTCGATCTCGTCCTGCATGTTGCCGCGCAGGTCCCAGGCCATCGCCTTGAGCCAGGCCACCGAGTCGACCGGCGTCCACTTCTCGACCTTGTAGTCGTGGACGAAGTCCAGCGCCGCGTACTCGACGGAGATGTCCTTGGGGCCTTTGCCCTCCAGGTAGGCGTTGACACCGGCGGCGTACGCCTGGAGGTACTTCTTCGTCTGGGGTGACAGCTTGGTGTCGTACTCCCGCTGCGCCACCCGGCGCCAGCCGAGAGTGCGCAGGAAGGCGTCGGTCTCGACCTGGTCCTTGCCGAACATCTCCGACAGCCGGCCGGAGGTGACGTGGCGGCGGACGTCCATCTCCCAGAAGCGGTCCTGGGCCTGGACGAAGCCCTGGGCCATGAAGAGGTCGGTGTCGTTGTCCGCGTAGACCTGCGGCACCCCGTAGTCGTCGCGCTTGACCTCGACCGGGCCGCCGGTCAGACCCTTGAGCTGGATCGACCCCGTGGTCTGCGGGAAGGAGGCGCGCACGGTGCTGACGCCCCAGTACGCGCCGTAACCGACACCCGCGACGAGCGCCAGCACCAGGACGATCAGGAACAGCCGGGCACGGCGTCCCTTCTTCCTGACCTTCGTCTTGGCGGAAGGGGCGGTTGTGTTGGAGGGCATCGCTGTCCTTCGAGGGGCAGGGTGGTCCTAGGTGCTGGAGCAACCATAGGCGCAGCGACTGACAGCCCCGGACGCGGTGTCTTGTATGAGCGTCAGGGCGTCCGGCAGACAGGTCCTTGCGTAAAGGAATCGTCAAAGATTAGGTAAGGTAACGAAGTACCGATGCCTGGAGGAACGTTTCGGCATCGGTGCGTGAGGGCGCCTGACGGCGCGTGAGGGGAAGGATCGGCCACTGACTGTCCACCATCTCAACGAGCTCCTGCTCATCTGCTCGCTCGTTCTGCTCATCGCCGTCGCGGCCGTGCGCGTCTCCTCCCGCAGCGGGCTCCCCAGCCTGCTCCTGTACCTCGGGATCGGGATCGCCATAGGGCAGGACGGGATCTTCGACGTCCAGTTCGACAACGCCGAGATGACCCAGGTCATCGGCTACGCGGCCCTGGTGGTGATCCTGGCCGAGGGCGGTCTGGGCACCAAGTGGAAAGAGATCCGCCCGGCGCTGCCGGCCGCGGTCATGCTCTCGATCGTCGGTGTCGCGGTGAGCGTGGGGGTGACCGCGGCCGGGGCGCACTACCTGGTCGGGCTCGAATGGCGGCAGTCACTGATCATCGGCGCGGTGGTGTCCTCCACGGACGCCGCGGCCGTCTTCTCCGTTCTGCGCAAGGTCCCGCTGCCGTCCCGGATCACCGGTGTCCTGGAGGCCGAGTCGGGCTTCAACGACGCCCCGGTCGTCATCCTGGTCGTCGCCTTCTCCACCCCGGGCCCCGTGGAGTCCTGGTACGCCCTCGTCGGCAAGATCGCCCTTGAGCTGGCGATCGGCGCCGCGATCGGCCTGGCGGTCGGCCTGCTCGGCTCCTGGGGCCTGCGGCACGTGGCGCTGCCCGCGTCCGGTCTCTACCCGATCGCCGTGATGGCGATCGCCGTCACCGCGTACGCGGCGGGCGCCATGGCCCACGGCTCCGGCTTCCTCGCGGTCTATCTGGCCGCGATGGTCCTCGGCAACGCCAAGCTGCCGCACTGGCCCGCCACCCGCGGCTTCGCCGACGGGCTCGGCTGGATCGCCCAGATCGGCATGTTCGTGCTGCTCGGCCTGCTCGTCACCCCGCACGAGCTGCCCGACGACTTCTGGCCCGCCGTGCTCATCGGCCTGGCCCTGACGATGGTGGCGCGCCCGCTGGCGGTGCTGATCAGTGTGGCGCCGTTCCGGATGCCGTGGCAGGAGAAGGCCCTGATGTCCTGGGCGGGGCTGCGCGGCGCCGTGCCCATCATCCTGGCCACGATCCCCATGGTCTCCGGGATCGACGGCAGCGAGCGGGTCTTCAACATCGTCTTCGTCCTGGTCGTCGTCTACACCCTCGTCCAGGGGCCGACGCTGCCCTGGCTCGCCAGGAAACTGCGCATCTCGGACGTGAAGACCGCCGCCGACCTCGGCATCGAGTCGGCGCCCCTGGAGCGGCTGCGCGGCCATCTGCTGTCGGTGGCGATCCCGTCCGGGTCGCGGATGCACGGCGTCGAGGTCCACGAGCTGCGCATGCCTCCCGGCGCCGCGGTCACCCTGGTCGTACGGGACGGCAAGAGCTTCGTACCGGGGCCGACGACCGTGCTGCGGCGCGGCGACGAGCTCCTGGTGGTGGCGACGGACCCGGTGCGCGACGCGGCCGAGGCACGGCTGCGGGCGGTCGGCCAGGGCGGCAAGCTGGCCGGATGGCTGGGGACGGGACGGCCGGGGGCGAGCCCGGCTCAGGGGGCCAAGGGCACCAAAGAAACCAAGGGGACCAAGGGAACCACCGGGAAAAGGTCCGGCTGATCGGGCCGGTGGCTCGGCCGGGCGGGTCGGCTCGGCGGACGGTCCGGCGGGTCGGCCCGGCGGGTCGGCTCGGTGGACGGTCCGGCGGGTCGGCCCGGCGGATCGGCTCGGTGGACGGTCCGGCGGATCGGCCCAATGATCGGCCCGGTCGATCGGCTCGGCGGACCGGCCCGGTGGATCGCTCCGCTTAATCAACGGTGTGATCTCGGTCATTCGCGCGCTTTCACAGGCGCGGAGCCGAATCCCCCTGTACCATGAAGGCACACCACTGATCGACCAACTCTGCCTGACGCAGAGCTGGCGCGACCGTATGGCGGTCGGAGGCTCCCCTCGGGTGAGCCCCGGCATCTACCGCAGTTCCGCGCAAGAGGACAGCTCTCGGCGGCGCCCGTACCCACCCGGTACGAGGGGCGCGCTACCAGGCGGCAGAAAGGCAAGGGCCGTGGCATCCACGGTCGCTTCCGAGCGTCGCCCGGGCTACGGGCAGCTCCTGCGCACTCCCGGCGCACTGACGTTCCTGCTGCCCGGCTTCGCCGCCCGGCAGCCCTTCGCGATGCTCACCATCAGCATCGTGCTGCTCGTCCAGCACACCACCGGCTCGTACGGCAGCGCCGGTGCCGTGGCCGCCGTCACCGGCGTCTCCATGGCCCTGTTCGCCCCCCAGAGCGGCAAGCTCGCCGACCGCCTCGGCCAGCGTGCGGTGCTGCTCCCCGGCGTCCTGGTGCACGCCGCCTCGGGCTCCGTACTGATCACGCTGGCCCTGGCCGGCGCCCCCCTGTGGGCGCTGTTCCTGGCCGCCGTCCCCACCGGCGCCTCGGTGCCGCAGGTCGGACCGATGGTCCGGGCCCGCTGGGCCGCCAAGCTCGACGGCTCGCCCCTGATGTCGACCGCCGCAGCCTTCGAGTCGGTGACCGACGAGTTCACCTTCGTCATCGGCCCGGTGCTCGCGACCGCGCTGTGCACCGGCGTCCACCCGGCGGCCGGACTGATCACCGAAGCCGCGCTGACCCTGGTCGGCGGCCTGCTCTTCGCCTCCCAGCACCGCACCCAGCCGCAGCCCAGCCGCTCCGGCGACGGTGACGCGCGCGTGGAGCACGTCTCCGCGCTCTCCATCCCCGGTGTACGCGTCCTCGCCGTGTCGTTCCTCGGCATCGGCGCCGTCTTCGGCGGGATGCAGGTCTCGCTGACCGCGTTCTCCGAGGAGATCGGCAACCCCGGCGCCAACGGCCTGCTGTACGGGGTCTTCGCCGCGGGCAACATGCTGGCGGGCATCGCGTGCGGCGCCATCGCCTGGAAGTCCGCTCCCCGGACGCGGCTGATCGCCGGCTACACCGGCCTGACCCTGGCCGCCTCGGGCCTGTGGGCCATGCACTCCGCGGTGCTGCTCGGCGGCCTCGGCCTGATCGTCGGCCTCTTCATCGCCCCGGCCCTGATCACCGGCTACACCCTGGTCGAGTCGCTGGTCCCGTCCTCCGCCCGGACCGAGGCCTTCACCTGGCTGACCGGCGCGGTGGCGCTGGGCCAGGCCGGCGCGGTCACCGTGGCCGGCCGGCTGGCCGACGCCCACGGCTCCAGCGCGGGCTTCCTGGTGCCCATGGCGGGCACCGCGCTCGCCCTGGTCACGCTGCTCTCCCTGCGCTCGCGGCTCGCTCCGCGCTCCGCCGGACGCACCGTCGCGCGTAGTGGCGTGGGTCACCGCGTCCCCGTCACGGTGGACTGATCCAGCGGAATACGTCACTATGGACCGTCGTTAGCACTCATCGAGTGAGAGTGCCAGGAGGAAGACACGTGCCGACCTACCAGTACCAGTGCACCGAGTGCGGCGAAGGCCTCGAGGCGGTGCAGAAGTTCACCGATGACGCCCTGACCGTCTGCCCCAACTGCGACGGACGCCTCAAGAAGGTGTTCTCGGCCGTCGGCATCGTCTTCAAGGGCTCCGGCTTCTACCGCAACGACAGCCGCGGCTCCTCGTCGAGCAGCACGCCCGCGTCCTCGGCCGCCAAGCCGTCGACGCCGTCGGGCTCGGACTCGAAGCCGGCCGCGTCGTCGTCGAGCTCCTCGGCCTCCTCGACGTCCAGCTCCACCAGCTCGTCGTCGGCCGCCTGACCGGCCGCACGAGCCCCGGACACAGCCGGACCCCGCCGTCCCCGACGGCGGGGTCTTCGGCATGCCCGAACCACGTTCTGGCCCCGGATCACCCCGGCTAGGGTGCTGCGCATGGCTAACGCAGAGAGCACGCGAAGCGCGGACCACGCCGAGCACGCCGAGCACGCCGACGTGGCGGGGAGTGCGGGGAGCGGCGGCGGGGCCGGAGGCGGCGGGCGCGCGGAGATCGGTGTCATCGGCGGTTCCGGCTTCTACTCGTTCCTGGACGACGTGACCGAGCTCCAGGTCGACACTCCGTACGGAAGCCCCAGCGACTCCCTGTTCTTGGGCGAGATCGCGGGCCGCCGGGTCGCCTTCCTGCCCCGGCACGGCCGCGGCCACCACCTTCCGCCGCACCGCATCAACTACCGCGCCAACCTGTGGGCCCTGCGCTCGGTGGGCGTGCGCCAGGTGCTCGGGCCCTGCGCGGTCGGCGGGCTGCGGCCCGAGTACGGGCCGGGGACGCTGCTCGTCCCGGACCAGCTGATCGACCGTACGAAGTCGCGCGTCCAGACGTACTACGACGGCCTGCCGCTGCCCGACGGCTCGGTCCCGAACGTCGTGCACGTGGCGCTGGCCGACCCGTACTGCCCGGAAGGCCGCAAGGCCGCCATCGCGGCGGCGCGCGGGCGCGACTGGGAGCCGGTGGACGGGGGCACGCTGGTCGTCATAGAGGGCCCGCGCTTCTCCACGCGCGCGGAGTCGCGGTGGCATGCGGCGATGGGCTGGTCGGTCGTGGGCATGACCGGCCACCCCGAGGCGGTGCTCGCCCGCGAACTGGGGCTCTGCTACACGACGATGACCCTGGTCACCGACCTGGACGCGGGCGCCGAGACCGGCGAGGGCGTCTCGCACGAGGAGGTGCTGCGGGTGTTCGCGGCCAATGTGGACCGCCTCCGCTCGGTGCTCTTCGACGCGGTGGCCGCCCTGCCGTCGGGAGAGCGCGACTGTCTGTGCACTCGGGCGCTGGACGGGCTGGACACGGGGATCCAGCTGCCGTAGGGGGTTGCGGGGGGTGCC
>NZ_JBJHPC010000149.1:0-13384 GCF_045257485.1 Streptomyces sp. YS-3
CGGAACGACCAGGTCGGAATAAGACCAGTCGTCCTCAGCGTCCTCGCTGTGTTGTTGCCTACCCGCCACAAGGGCCGGCAGGACTTTTCAAAGGAACCTCCAACCCACCATCACTGGCAGGCCGGGGTTGTCAATCTGGCGTTGACTTTTGGCACGCTGTTGAGTTCTCAAGGTACGGACGCTTCCTTCGTTCCCGTTTCCGGGCCCTCCGGGCGCTTCCTTCGTTTCCGACTCTATCAGACTCTTTCGCGTCCGATTCCCGGTCTCCCGGGTCAAGTCGTTTTGTCTTTCCGGCTGTTGGGCCGTTCCGACGTCCCAGACTCTAGCGGATCTCCCCGGTGGCTCCTAATCGGGCCGTTCGAGTCGTCCACTCCTATTCGAAATAAAATTCGGCATGCCGAAATTCATTCCGGAGAGGAGGTCGTGCTGAGTTGGGTTGCCGCAAGTCTGCGGCGGACGGCTGTCGCAGAACCGTTCCGGCTCCGTGACAACTCGAAGAACCTTACGCGCCTGTGGGACCGGCGTCAAACCGCGCCGGTCCCCGCGTCAGCGTCGTCCGCTCTCAGGCCTCGTCGGGCGTCAGCCGCAGTGAGATGGAGTTGATGCAGTACCGCTGGTCGGTCGGGGTCGGGTAGCCCTCGCCCTCGAAGACATGGCCCAGGTGGGAGCCGCAGCGGGCGCAGCGCACCTCCGTACGGACCATCCCGAGGGAGCGGTCGGAGATGAGCTCCACCGCGTCCGTGTCCTTCGGGTCGAAGAACGAGGGCCAGCCGCAGTGCGACTCGAACTTCGTCTCGGAGGTGAAGAGCTCCGCGCCGCAGGCCCGGCAGGAGTAGACGCCCTTCGCCTTGGTGTCCGTGTACTCGCCCACGAAGGCGGGTTCCGTGCCGGCCTGGCGCAGCACCGCGTACTCCGCCGGGCTCAGCTCCGCCCGCCACTGCTCGTCCGGCTTCTCGACCTCGTACGACATCGAAGGCACTCCCTCAGCTCAACCGCGCCAGGATCAGCGGGCCCAGGTCCGTCACATCGCCCGCGCCCATCGTGAGAACGAGGTCGCCGGGCCTGGCCATTCCCGCGATCACGTCCGGCACGGCCGTCTTGTCGTGGACGGTGGTGACGCCGGCGCCGGCCGCCCGGGCCGCGTCGATGATCAGCGCGCTGGTGACGCCCGGGATGGGGTCCTCGCGCGCGGGGTAGATGTCGAGGACCACCGAGGCGTCGGCCAGTGCGAGTGCGCGGCCCATCTCGGTGCCCAGCTCCTGGGTGCGGGAGAAGAGGTGGGGCTGGAAGACGACGAGAAGCCGGGAGTCGGTGGCGGCGGCGCGCATGGCCTCCAGGTCCGCGGTCATCTCGGTCGGGTGGTGCGCGTAGGAGTCGATGACCTGGACGCCCGCGGCCTCGCCCTTGAGCTGGAGGCGGCGCTTGACGCCGGTGTACTTGCCGAGGGCCGAGGCCAGGTTGTGCGCCGGGATGCCGAGGGCGACGCCGGCGGCGAGCGCGGCCACCGCGTTGAGGGCGTAGTGGCGGCCGGGGACCGAGACGGTGAAGGTCAGGTACTTGCCGCCGAGCAGGACGGTGACCTCGCTGGTCAGACCGCGCGGGGTGATCCTGTGGACGCGTACGTCGGCGTGCTCGTCCTGTCCGTAGGTGACGACCTTGAGCGAGGAGAGGTCGCGGACGCGGCGGGTGAGCTCGACGGCGCCGGTCTGGTCGGCGGAGACGACGAGGGTGCCGCCGGGGACGACCTTGCCGACGAAGGTCTCGAAGGAGTCGTAGATCTCGTCCATCGAGGCGTAGTTGGCGTGGTGGTCGAGTTCGACGTTGAGGACGATGGCGACCTCGGGGTCGTACTTCTGGAAGCTGCGGTCGCTCTCGTCCGCCTCGGCGACGAAGATGTCGCCCTCGCCGTGGCGGGCGTTGGTGCCGGGACCCGCGAGGTCGCCGCCGATGGCGTACGAGGGGTCGAGGCCGAGCTCGGTGAGGGCGACGGCGAGCATCGAGGTGGTGGTCGTCTTGCCGTGGGTGCCGGCGACGGCGATGGCGCGCAGGCCGCCCATGAGCGCGGCGAGCGCGTCGGAGCGGTGGACGACGGGGATGGAGAGCTCGGCCGCGCGGACGAGCTCGGGGTTGTCGGCGCGGATGGCGCTGGAGACGACGACGCTGGTGGCGTCGGCGGCGAGGTGCTCGGCGGCGTGCCCGATGTGGACGGTCGCCCCCACCGCGCGCAGCGCCTCGGCCGTCTCGGACTCCTTGGCGTCGCTGCCCGCGACCTTGGCGCCGCGTCGGGCCAGGATCTGCGCGATCCCCGACATTCCGGCACCACCGATGCCGATGAAGTGCGGCCGTTCCATGGCGGTGGGGATCGCGGGTGCCATTTGTGTGTGTCTCCCGGGGGTGCGCGGCGTACGGGGTGATTGCCGGGCCGTGAGGGCCGGCGGCACTGGACCGGTCGGCCGGTCCAGTGAGCCATCACCCTATTCGCTGTGCGCCTCCTCGCTGTGCGCGAAGAGCTTCAGGACGGGGACGCCGACCTTGTGCCGGGCCCGGGAGGCCCAGTCGCGGTGGAAGAACTCCTCCACGTAGTGCGGGGCCGTCAGGACGATGACCTCGTCGGCCTTCACCTCCTCGACGACGGACTTCAGCAGGTCGAGGGGGTGTTCCTCGACGAGCTGGCCGACGGCGGCGCTGCCGCCCGCGCGCAGGGCCTGCAGGGAGTGTTCCAGGGCGCGGGCGGCGGGGGCCTGGGCGGCCGGTCCCGCGGGTTCGCCCGCCTCGTGGACGGCTTCGTCGAGTTCGCCGAGGGCCACGTCGTCGATGGCGCGCAGCAGGCGGTCCTGGTCGCCGCGGGGCTGCATGAGCACGACGAAGGAGACCGGCTCGTCACCGTGCAGGGTGGTGACGAATTCCACGTCCACGGAGGTCAGGGGTTTCTCGATCATCAATACGCTTGTGAACACGACAAACGCCCTTCTCTTCACTCCGGCGGTGCCCCGCGAGGCAGCGGGGCCTCGACGTGGTTACCCGCCCCTGCGGAAACCATCCTTCCCCGTGCTCGCACGGGGTCTGCGTGAGTAAGTGTGCCCAACGGAAGCTAACCGGAACGGGAAATTCCGCTGATTGTCAGATCCGACGGTAACGGGTGTAGAGGAACCCGGCCTCCTCCAGCAGCGACTCCAGCCGGAACTGCTCCGGGGCGCTCACCGCGGGCCCTCCGGCGATCCGCTGGGCGGTGCCGGCGGTCAGCAGCGGCGCCACCGTCAGACAGAGCTCGTCGAGCACTCCGGCGGCCACGAACTGGCCCAGCAGCCGGGGGCCGCCCTCCGTGAGCATCCGGCGCATCCCGCGCGAGGCCAGCGCCTCGACGGCCCGGGCGGGCTCCACGCCCGGCCCGTCACCGGCGATCACCACGTCCGCGCCGGCCACCTCCGCCTCGCGGACCCGGTCCGGGGGCGCCGAGGCGCCGGTCAGCACGATCGTCGGGATCAGCGGCGACGTGAACAGGGGCAGGCCGAAGTCCAGGTCGAGGCTGGCGGTCACCACCGCGATGGCGGGGGCCGGGCCCTGGCCCGCGGCAGCGCGCCGGTCCGCGAAGACCTCCCGCGCCCTGGCCGGGCGGTAACCCTCCTGGCGTACCGTTTCCGCACCCACCACCACGACATCGGCCAGCGCCCGCAGGGTGCCGAAGATCCGCATGTCGGTGTCGGAGGAGAGGGGGTGGGAGCGGCCCTCGTGCTGGCCCGCGCCGTCCAGCGAGGAGACCATGTTGGCCCGCAGATACGGACCCTCCGTGTCGGGGTACGCGTAGGCCTCGGCCAGCGCGTCGAACGACCACTCGTCCTCGTCCGGGACGGGTGTCTGGTCGGTCACAGGGAACAGGCGTCGCATCCGTGCAGTCTTACACGGCGCTTACAGTGGGGAACTGTGTCGACCAGCCCTATAACCCAAGCGGCCCCGCTGTCGCTCTGCGCCCGCGAGCCGCATGTCCCCGCCGACCGTCTGGTCGCCGAGATGGTGCCGCCACCGCGGTTCGACTCGGTCCGCTTCGAGACGTACGTACCGGACCCGAACCAGCCCAGCCAGAGCGAGGCCGTCACGGTGCTCGCCTCCTTCGCGGCCGGTCTGGGCGGGGCGCACGCGAGCGGGGGCGGGCGCCGCAAGTGGTTCGCCCGCAAGCCCGCTGCGCCCGCGGGTCCGCGCGGGGTCTACCTCGACGGCGGGTACGGGGTCGGCAAGACCCATCTGCTGGCCTCGCTGTGGCACGCCACCCCGGCCGAGCCCTCGCTCAAGGCGTTCGGCACCTTCGTCGAGCTGACGAACCTGGTCGGCGCGCTGGGCTTCCAGCAGACCGTGCGCACCCTCAGCGGGCACCGGCTGCTGTGCATCGACGAGTTCGAGCTGGACGACCCGGGCGACACGGTCCTGGTGTCGTCGCTGCTCGGCAAGCTGGTGGAGCAGGGCGTGGCGCTGGCCGCGACCTCCAACACGCTGCCCGGCAAGCTGGGCGAGGGCCGGTTCGCGGCCGTCGACTTCCTGCGCGAGATCCAGGGCCTGTCGGCGCACTTCCGCCCGTTGCGGATCGACGGCGAGGACTACCGCCACCGGGGGCTGCCCGAGGCCCCGGCGCCGTTCTCGGACGAGCAGGTCACCAAGGCCGCGTACGCGACCGAGGGCGCGGCGCTCGACGACTTCCCCGGGCTGCTGGGCCATCTGTCGCGGGTCCACCCCAGCCGGTACGGGGCGCTCACCGACGGGGTGAAGGCGGTCTGCCTCACGGATGTGCGGCCGGTTCCCGACCAGTCGACGGCGCTGCGGCTGGTGGTGCTGGCCGACCGGCTCTACGACCGCGAGGTGCCGGTGCTGGCGTCCGGGGCGCCCTTCGACCGGCTCTTCAGTGACGAGATGCTGAACGGCGGCTACCGGAAGAAGTACTTCCGGGCCATCTCCCGGCTCACCGCCCTCGCGCGCGACGCGAAGGGGCTGGTGGAGCAGTAGGTTTGGCGCACAGGGGGCCCCGCACCCCCTCAGCCACCAGAAGGGATACATCATGGCCACCACGCGTACGGCGCACACGGTCTGGGAGGGCGAGCTCATCAAGGGCTCGGGGACCGTCACCTTCGACTCGTCCGGCATCGGTGAGCAGCCGGTCACCTGGGCGTCCCGCGCCGAGCAGGCCAACGGCAGGACCAGCCCGGAGGAGCTCATCGCGGCGGCCCACTCCAGCTGCTTCTCCATGGCCCTCTCGCACGCGCTGACCGGCGCCGGCAACCCGCCCACCCGGCTGGAGACCAAGGCGGACGTCTCGTTCCAGCCCGGTGAGGGCATCACCGGTATCCACCTCACCGTGCGCGGCGAGGTGCCGGGCCTGGACGAGTCGGGTTTCACCGCCGCCGCCGAGGACGCCAAGAAGAACTGCCCGGTCAGCCAGGCGCTGACGGGCACGACGATCACGCTCACCGCCGAGCTGGCCTGACCCGCCGGCCCTTTCCGGCCACCTGAGGCGACACGGCCCGCATGGTTCTCCTATCACCTGATCGCGTGATAGATCATGCGGGTCACGTCTTCCTGTCCGCCAACAGGGGAGTTGCCTCATGTCCGAAGCACGAGCAACACGACGTCAGATCCTCGCGCGTACCGGCGCCTCGGCCGCCGCCGTCGCCTTCACCGGCGCCGTCGGTGAGCTCTTCGCCGGCAGCCCCGCCGTAGCCGCGCCCAGCCGACGCGGCTACGGGCCGCTCGTTCCCGACCCGGCCGGGCTGCTCGATCTGCCGGAGGGTTTCCGCTATCGGGTGCTCTCCCGCGAGGGCGACCCGCTGCGCTCCGGCGAGGGCCGGGTGCCGAGCAACCACGACGGCATGGCCGCGTTCGCCGGGCGCCACGGCGGCGTCCGCCTGGTGCGCAACCACGAGAACCGGGTCACCGCCGCGATCCCGGTCCCCCATGCCGAGGGGCTGGTGTACGACCCGATGGGCAAGGGCGGCTGTACGGCCCTGGAGCTCGACTGCGACAACCGGGTGCTGTCCGAGCGGGTCGCCCTCAGCGGCACCGCCGTCAACTGCGCGGGCGGCCGTACCCCTTGGAACACCTGGCTGAGCTGCGAGGAGACCGAGGACCGGGCGGGTACCAACGGCTACACCAAGGACCACGGCTTCGTCTTCGAGGTCGACGGCGCCGATCCGCGCCGCACCGGGGCCCTACCGCTCACCGCCATGGGCCGCTTCCAGCACGAGGCGATCGCCGTCGACCCGCGGCGCGGTGTCGTCTACGAGACGGAGGACGCCTTCGACCGGCCCTTCGGGCTCTTCTACCGCTTCCTGCCCAACCGGCCGCTCGGCGGCACGGGCTCCCTGCGGGCGGGCGGCACCCTGGAGGCGATGCGCGTCCCGGACGTACCCGACCTGTCCGTGGTCCAGGAGCCCGGGACCCGGTTCGAGGGCATCGAGTGGGTGCCGGTGCCCGACCCCTCGGCCCGCAGCACACCCATCCGGCTCCAGGACTTCGGCCCGCGCGGCATCACCCACGCGCAGAAGCTGGAGGGCTGCTACTGGAGCGGGGACTGCGTCTTCTTCGTCTCCAGCTACGCGCGCGTGGCCGAGGGGTCGGGCGCCGACCACTTCGGCCAGGTGTGGCGGTACGAGCCCCGGCGCCGCCGCCTCACCCTGATCGTCGTGTTCGGCCCGGCCACCGACGTCCAGCTGCCCGGCGAGTCACCGGACAACATCTGTCTCGCCCCGGACGGCGGGCTGATGGTGTGCGAGGACGGCAACGGCGCCCAGCACGTCTTCGGGCTGACCCGGCGCGGCAAGGTGTACCCGATGGCGCGCGGACGACAGACGATCACCTCGGCCGCCTCCGGGGTGGGCGGCAGGCCCGGCGCCCCCGAGTGGGGCGAGTTCGCGGGCGTCACCTTCGCCCCGGACGGGCAGACGATGTACGTCAACTGCTACACACCGGGAACGACCTTCGCGGTGACGGGCCCCTTCGCCCGTTAGCGTTCGCGCCGCGTCGCGTTCCGTCGCACGATCGAGGGAACCGATGGGAAGGGGTGCGCGGTGGCCGAGAAGGGCAGCAAGAGCGGCACGGGCGGAAAGAAGCCCGGACAGCCGGACCTGCGCCGGCTGCTGCGCGTCACCCCGGGCAAGCGCCTCGACCTCGGCTCGGTCGCGGCCGACGCCGTCCCCGCCGGGCCGGCGAAGAAGGCGGAGGGGCTGGCGGCGACGGCCGCGATGGCCGAAGAGCTCGCCGGGCTCCAGGAGCGGCTGTACGCGGCGAGCACCGCGGGCGACCGGCGCCGGGTGCTGCTGGTGCTCCAGGGCATGGACACCAGCGGCAAGGGCGGCACGGTCAAGCACGTCATCGGCCTGTTCAACCCGTCCGGCTGCCGGATCAGGGCGTTCAAGGCTCCCACCCGCGAGGAGCTGAACCACCCCTTCCTCTGGCGGATCATGCGGGCGCTGCCGCAGCCGGGCGAGATCGGCATCTTCGACCGCTCGCACTACGAGGACGTGCTGATCGCCCGGGTCCACGAGCTGGTGCCGCACCGGCAGCTGGGTCGCCGTTACGGGCAGATCAACCGGTTCGAGCAGTCGCTCGTGGAGGACGGCGTGAGCGTCGTCAAGGTCTTCCTGCACATCAGCCCCGGGCAGCAGCGCCGCCGGCTGCTCGAACGGCTCGACAACCCGGACAAGCACTGGAAGTTCAACCCGGGCGACCTCGACGAGCGGGCGCTGTGGCCCGCGTACCGGACGGCGTACGAGATCGCCCTGGAGCGGTGCTCGACGGACGCGGCGCCCTGGTACGTGGTGCCCGCCGACCGCAAGTGGTACCGCGACTGGGCGGTCAGCCGGCTCCTCCTGGAGCACCTGCGCGCGCTCGACCCGCAGTACCCGAAAGGCGACTTCGACGTGGCGGAGTGCCGCAGGCGGCTGCTGGCCTGACCGCTTCCGCGGTCCTCAGATGGCCATCGCCTCCTGGATCCAGCGGTTCACCCGGTACGGCAGCCACCACGCCAGGTCGCCCACCTCCAGGACCAGCTTCTCGGAGCGGAAGTCGGCGAGGACCGCGGGCGGGACGGAGTCCGCCGGGGCGCCGTGGACGAGGTCCTTGATGACCTCGTGGTACTCGGGCTCGTCGGCGGTGAAACGGCGCAGGTCGCCCCAGCGGCGGTCGCGGATCTGCACGAAACCGGGCCCCTGGCGCCACAGGCACTTGCACAGGTAGTGGCCCTCGCGCCACTGGCGCAGCGCCCCGGCCGCGTCGGCGGGGCCTTCGAGGCGCTGCGGTGGCTGGATGTGGCTCAGGAGCTTCCAGGTGTCGGGGTCGGCCGCCGGGTCGAGCCGCAGCTTCCACTCGACCAGCACGGCCCGGGCCGTCAGGTCGCGGGCCAGGCTCAGGGCGCGTACGGCCTGCCGGGCGGCGTCCGGGGTGCTCGGGTCCGCGAGGTCGACCGTCGCGGCGAGGCGGACGCGGCGCACGCCCGCCTCCCACAGCCGGTCGGCCTCCTCCCCCGCGGGGCCGGTCAGTTCGAGGTCGCCCAGGTGCATCCCGGGCAGGGCGCAGGCGTCGGGGTCGTAGTCGCGCCAGGCGGTGACGGTGAGGGCCGCGGTGCGCGGGGTGAGGGCGGTGCTCATCGGGCTGGTCCTCCGGCTCGTACGGTCTTCCGGCTCTTGCGGGCTTCGCGGTGGGCGGTCTGCGCGGTGGGCGGGCCGCGCGGTCATACGGGAGCGGGCTCGGCGCGGGCGGGCTCCGGGCGGGCCGGCCCGGAGGCCGCGGAGCCGGGGCCCGCGGGCTGCCCACTCGCGTCGAGGGCCGCGTGGGCGTGGCGCATGAAGTCCAGGCGCAGCAGGTCCTCGTTGACGGCGGAGGGCGCGATGTGGACGTACTGACCGCCGTCGGTGAAGACCAGGCCGAGGCCGGCCCAGGAGTCGAGGAGGCGCTGCACCTCGCCCTCGTCGCGGGCGGCGTCCTTGGCCCGGGCGGCGGCCTTGCGCGTGAGGGCGGCGGCCGTGTGCGGCTGGTCCAGGAGACGGAAGGCGACCAGCTCGAACGGGTCGGTGAGCTCCATCGCGCGCCATGCGAACATCCGGCGCCGGCTGACCAGGACGATGCGGTCCCCGAGGTCGGCGTGGGTGAGGCGGGCGTCCGCGTGGTTCTTCTTCCAGGCGTCCAGCGCGTCGTTGAGGGCGGTCACCGTGGGCTCGCCGATACCGCGCTGCGGGGCCTCGAAGACGTACGCGAGGTCGTAGAGCTCGGACTCGGGCAGGTCGTAGGTGAAGCGGTAGTGCTCCTCGGGGCGCAGGCCGTCGAAGCCGAGTTCGGGACGGTTGAAGTAGGGGCTGAAGCGTTCGATGGCGATGCGCGCGGACAGGTCGACCGGCGGGTTGAGGTGTTCGAGCGCCGGTATCTGGGCGATCACCGGGTCGTAGTCCTCGGCGGTCTCGCCCGGGAAGCCGTGCAGGTAGTTCCAGGCGACCGAGAGGCCGGTCTCGGCACCGTCGCGCAGCATCCGGACGTTCTGGCAGCCGCTGACGCCCTTGTCCATCAGGTCCAGGACGCGGTTGTTGAGGCTCTCGATGCCGGGCTGGACGTAGATCAGTCCGGCGTCGGCGAGCGTACGGAGCTGGCTGCGGCGCATGTTGGCCTTGATCTCGATGTGCATGCGCAGGTCGTAGCCGCTCTCGATGATGCGGGGCAGGACCGTGGAGAGGTAGCCCATGTCGAGGATGTTGTCGACCAGGTACATGTCGAGGACGCGGTGCTTGCGGGCGAGCTCCATGATCTCCGAGTAGAAGGTCTCCGGGCTCTTGGAGCGGTACTGCATGAAGGAGCCGTTGAGCCCGCAGAAGGTGCAGTGGTGCTTCTCGCCCCACCAGCAGCCCCGGGCACCCTCGACAACGAGCTTCGGCTCGACCCAGTTGCGGGCCACCGAGGTGCCGAGCCGCTCGAAGTAGCCGCTGTAGTCGGGGGGCAGGATCGCGACGGGCGGGAGCGGGCTGGTGGCCATCGGGTTGACCACGCTCGCGCCGTCGGCGCCACGGTGGCACAGGCCCGGCACCGCGGCGAACGCGTCCGGGCCCGCGCCCTCGCCGATGGCGGTGAGCAGCTGCGGGAACGCCGACTCGCCCTCGCCGCGGATGACGTGGTCCACGAAGGGGAAGTTGCGGTGGACGGCCTCGCCCTGCTCGCCGTCGCAGTTGGCGCCGCCCATGACGGTCACGATGTGCGGGGCGAGCCGTTTGACGTGCCTGGCGGCGGCGAGGGCCGCGGTGTTCTGCTGGAAGGTGGAGGTGAAGCCGACGACGTCCGGGCCGTACGCCACGATCCGCTCGGCGATCATCTCGACGAACTCCGGTACCGCGCGGTGCAGTTCCTGTGACATACGCAGCCGGGACTTGCGCAGTTTGCCCTTCATCGCGTCCGCGAACTCCTGGTCGCGCCAGGCGGGGTCGTCATAAAGGGCGGAGGAGAAGACCCAGTCGCCGCAGCCCATGAAATAGGAGGAGAGCGCGTAGTACTCGTAGTCGTCGGCGGTGAATTCGGTGCGCTCGGTGATCCAGTCGGTGAATTCGAGATTGGCGTGCAGCACCTCGGCCCGGGCGCCCGGTACGCGTTCGTCGACGCTGCGTTTGAGGATTCCCAGGGCCAGCGACGGCAGATCGATCGGCGACCAGGGCATATTGACCAGCAGAACACGCATGTCGACTCCTCGCGGGTACCCAGACGTAAGGAAAAGGGGCCCGGGCCCCGGGCCGGAGCCCGGGGCCCGGCACCGGCCGGCCCGTCGGTCAAGGCCGCCGGGCCGGCCGGCGGGGATCAGTCCTCTTCGCCGTCCTCGGCGTTGCGGAACGGAACCTTGATGGTCACGCCGACGCTCGGCTTGCGGTTCTCCTCGTCACCCGCGAGCGGGTCGTTCTGGATGATGTCCTTCTGCATGGGAACTCCTCTCATCGTGTCGGGTGGTGCCTTTTCCGGCGGGGGCCGTGGTGCGGACCCGTCCGGAATCCCCGCTCCGGTCCGAGCGGGGAGTCCTGGGGGCGACCGCGCGGCCGGGGCCGCGCAGTTCGCGGTCGAGGAAGACCACCGCGCGGCGCAGGACCGCCACGTGGTGCTCCCCCTGGTAGCCGTCGTGGCCGGTCTCCAGCCACATCGACTCGTGCGGTACGCGCGCGTGGCGCAGGGCGGCGAGGTAGTCGCGCACCTGGCCGGGCGGGCACTTGGCGTCCCGGGTCGCGGCGACGACCAGGAGCGGGGCCCGCACGGCGCTCGCGTACCGCAGGGGCGAGCTGCGCTCGTACCGTTCGGGCACCTCGTCGGGGGTGCCGCCGAACAGCCGCTCGTCCAGGGCGCGCAGCGCGGGGGTGCCGGTGCGGTGGGCGGCGGCGCAGTCGGCCACCGGCTTCACCGCGACGCCCGCCTGCCACAGGTCCGGGCACAGCCCGAGGGCGAGCAGCACGAGGTAGCCGCCCCAGGAGGTGCCCCACAGCCCGGTCGCGTCGGCGCGGACGACTCCGCGCGCGACGAGGTCGGCGCGGACGGCGGCGAGGTCGTCGACCTGGGTGAGCCCGACGCCCTGGCCGAAGGCCCGGCGCCAGCGGGGCCCGTAGCCGGTGGAACCGCGGTAGTTGACGCGGACGACGGCGAAGCCGGAGGCGACGAGGGAGTGGACCACGCCGTCGTAGGCGTCCCGGTCGTGGTCGGCGGGGCCGCCGTGCACCAGGAACACCGCGGGGACGGGCCCCCGGCGGCCCTCGGGGAGGCTGAGCAGGCTGTGGACGGGCCCGTCGGGGCCGGGCGTCCACAGGTCGCGGTGCTCGCCGGGGACGGGGACGGGGATGCCGTGGGTGGGCGGCAGCGGTGTCCCGGCGGTGGAGGCCATCCGGGGCGGGTCGGCGGTGTCGGTCCAGAGGTAGTGGACGTCGGTTCCGGCGCGGGGCGCGGCGTCCAGGAGGGTGCCGCGCGGGGTCGGCACGGGCTCGGCCGTGCGGGCGTTCAGGTCGACGCGGTGCAGGGTGCTGCGGCCGTGGCGGTCCTGGCGGACGAGGACCGTGCCCGCGTCGGGGTGCCAGCGGGCGGTGATCTCGGTGTCGAAGGCGCACCAGGAGTGGGTGGTGAGCGTTCCGGGGCCGCCGTCGTCGTCCGGGCGCCAGCAGGCCAGGACGTACTGGTCGCCGGCCTCGCGGACGAGGAGCAGTTCGGCGCGGTCGCCCGCGGGGGCGAAGCCCAGGCACCAGAGTCTGCCGTGCGGGCCGTCGCCGGGCAGCACCGCGCGCGTGGTGCCGTCGTCGGCCAGTACGGTCACGGCACGGGCCGAGCCCGCGGCGGCGCCGAGGGCGAGGAGGCGGCCGTCGGGGGTGATGCCGGACAGGGTGGCGTGCCCGTCGACGCGCGTCACCTCGCGGGCCCCGCCGCCGCGCGGGCCGATGTGGACGGCGGTGGTCCGGGCGTCCCCGAGGCCGATCGCGACCGTGGCGTTGTCGCTGACGGCGAGGCCGCGCGGCTCGCCGGGGGGCGGCCCGGTCAGGCCGGGGCGGTCGGGGCCGCCCTCGAAGGGCTGGAACCGCCAGTGCCCGCGGCCGTGTTCGTCCTCGTCGAACCACCAGACCTGCCCGTCGCGGTCGACGGCGTGGTGGAAGGTGCCGTGCGGGCGGTCGGTGACCTGGCGGGTGCGGCCGGTGCGGGCGTCCCAGGTGAACACCTCGCAGCGGCCCTCGGCGTCGCCGGTGAAGGTCATCCGCGCCGGGTCGGCGGCGCACACCTCGGGCAGCGCGGCCCGGTAGACCTGGTAGCGGCCGGTCATACGGCGGCTCCCCGCGCCGGTATCCGTACGTATGTGGTCCAGCAGGCCAGCAGGGTGAGCACCGCGGCGCTCGCGACGGCGGGCGCGGCCGTGCCCGCGCGGGAGGCGCACACGCCGGCGAGGACGGGTGCGAGGGCGGCCGAGCCGCCGACGGCGGTGGTCAGGACCGCCGCGGTGCGGGCCTGGAGGGCGGGCGGGGTCTCCTGGATCGCCCGGGACTGGAGGACGACGGTGACCAGCGGCATCAGCAGACAGAACACGCCGAACAGTCCGCCGTACGTCCAGGGCCCGCGCGCGGTCGCCAGCGCGGCGGCGAGCGGCACCAGCAGCCAGGAGACGCCGATCAGCAGCCGGGCCGCGCCGATCCGCCCCACGACGCGGGGCGCGGCCAGCGACCCGGTGAGCCCGGCGGCGCCGGAGAGCGCGAGGACGAGTCCCATCGGGGCGCCCCCGTGACCGCCCTTCTGGAGGGTGAAGACGGCGCCGTAGTACAGCGCGACGATCACGCCGTTGACGGTGGTCGTCCAGATCAGGACGAGCCGCAGGAAGGGCGAGGTGCGGACGAGGGCGAGCCCGGCGCCGAGTTCGGCG
>NZ_JBJHPC010000150.1:0-13308 GCF_045257485.1 Streptomyces sp. YS-3
GGGGCCGGGGTGGGCGGTCAGGAGCGAGCAGTAGCCGCCGGTGCGGTTGAAGTAGGCGTAGACCTCGAACCGGCCGTCCTCGGGGGTGAGGAGCACATTGGGCGTGTGCAGCGGGTAGAACCAGCCGGCGGTGTCGGGGAAGCGCTCGCGGAAGCGGCGGCGTACGAAGGCGGGGGCCTCGATCATCTCCAGCCGCTCGGTGTCACCGCGCTCCGGCGCCGGGAGCGGGCCGGTGGCGCGGACGTCGGCGTAGCTGACGCCGAGACAGCCCTCCACGGCGTTCAGGAGCGGCAGCAGCGGTGCGGGCACTTCGGCGACCGGTACGCGGCGCTCCAGCACCCCGGCCGAGTGACGCGCGTAGAGCGCAAGGCTCTCACGGCTGCTGAGATCGACCGCGTTGGGCAGCACGCCGAGGGGGCGGAACCCGTTGCGGGCGACCACGCGCTGGGGTCCCGCGCTGACGGTACGGACCGTCGCGTACACCGAGTCCAGGCGCCCGCTGTCCAGCATCCGGGCGCACAGCGCCTCGGTGAGCAGGGCGGCCAGGCCGCCGGCGCGGTGCTCGGGGTGGACGGCGAGGCCTTCGAGGCGGCCGATCCGGCTGCCCGGTTCGCCGTGGATGGCGGCCGACGCGGCGAGCGCGCCGGTCGCGGGGCAACGGGCCACCAGCCACAGGGAGTCGGGATCCTGGATGAGCCGGGCCATCTCGGCGGGGTCGGTGCCGAGTCCGGCCGGGTAGTGCGGGCCGTAGACGGCGTAGTAGAGCTGGCGGAGTTCGGCGATGTCGGCGCCGGTGGCCGTCGCGACGAGGGCGTTCACCGCTCGCTCCCGACGGTCTCGGGGGCGCGGTCGGCGGCCTCGCTCGGACCCGGGCCGTCGGCGGGCCCGTCGGGTGAGCCCAGCAGGGCCAGCGCCACCGCGGCGGGCAGCAGGCCGGCGGCCTGGACCAGGCACAGGGTCCGCGCGGACAGATGGTCCCCGGCCAGGCCGAACAGCAGCGAGGCCACCGGGAAGGAGGCGCCCAGGACCGCCTGCATCACCGCGAAGAACCCGGGCTTGTCGGCGGCGGGCACCAGCCGTTGGAACAGGGCCACGAAGCGGACCCCGATCACCCCGACGCACCAGCCGGCCACGACCAGGCTCGCCGCGAAGACCAGCCGCCCGGCGAACAGGCCCGGCAGCGCGAGGGCGCCCGCCATCAGCGCCAGACAGCAGGCGCCGGTGACGGTGGGCCGCCCCGGCACCCGGGCGCCGGTGAACGAGCCGATCAGCGTGCCGCACCCCAGGGACGCCTCCAGGAGCGCCACGGTGGAGCCGCCGTCGCCGAGGACGGTACGGGTGTAGAGCGGGATGACGACGAAAACGGCCGTGGTGAAGAGGTTGGCGGCGGTGAAGCAGACCAGGATGCGGCGTACGTAAGGGAGTCCGCCGAGGATGGCGCGGAGCGTACGCCGCTCGGGCGCTCCGGCCGGGTCGGTCCCCTCGTCGGAGCCGGGCGCGGTACGGAAGCGGACGCCCGCGACCAGCAGCGCGGCGGCGAGATAGGCGGCCCCGCAGCCCGCTCCCAGCCCGGCCACGCCCGCCCGGTCGACGGTCACGGCGCCGAGCAGCGCACCGCCGAGCCCGGCCAGGGACTGGGTGGACAGTTCGAAGCCGGTGGCCGTCTCGATGTCCTCGTCGTCGACGAGTTCGGGCACCGAGGTGGTCAGACAGGGGTCGAAGAAGGCCTGGCAGGTGGCCAGGGCGAGGGTCGCGGCGTAGACGGCGGGCAGCGGAAGGCCGCTCGTCCACGCCCATACGGCCAGTGCGACGGCGACGGCTCCGGCCACCGCGGCGGCCGTGCGCAGCACCGAGCGGTGGGCGCTGCGGGCGACGACCCGCGCCACCACGGGGGCGAGCGCCACGGCGGGCAGGGTGCTGACGGCCATGAACAGGCCCGAGGCGAGGCCGCGTCCGCCGTCGACGGCGTAGGCGACCAGCCACCAGGAGACGCCGACCTGGAACATGCGGACGGCCGCCTGGGTCAGGACCTGGCTCAGCCACACGGCGCCGAAGGCGCGGTTGCGCAGGACGAGCGGCCTGCGGCGGCCCCCGTCCATCAGGGGGGTGCTCATGTCGTGGGCCTCTCGTCCAGGACGCGGACGAGCTTGCCCGTGCGCGGGTTGACGGTGAGGTCGCGGTGGCGCGCCCATTCGACGCGGAGCGGGTGCACGAACCCGGTGCGCACACTGTCCGGGTACAGCGGCCGGGAGTTCTCCAGCTCGGTGACGACGGCCTTGGTGAGCACGTCGAGCGCGGCCGGGTCGTCGTCGCCGGGGGCGGTGGCGAGGCGCAGCACCAGTCCGTCGCGGCCCTCCCAGCGGCGTACGACCAGTTGCATGCCGGCGATGCGGCCGTCGGTGTCGGCCCGGGCGACGGCGTCCTGGGCGTCCTGCGCGTACAGGGACACGGGCCCCACCCGGACGCCCTCCTCGGCGCGGCCCAGGATGCGGAAGTGGCCGGGGCCGGTGCCGGTCCACTCGGCGCGGTCGCCGGCCGGGTAGCGGATGACGGGCATGAGTCGGCGGAAGAGACTGGTCACCACGGCCCGGCCGGGGCGCCCGGGCTCGGTGATGGGCTCGCCGGTGGTGTCGTCGAGGATCTCGACGATCGAGTGCGGGGTGAAGGCGCGGTGCACCCGGGGGTCGGGGCCGGGCACGGGGCGGCCGAGCAGCCCCGCGTCGACGCTCGCGTAACCCACCGAGCGGATCGCCGCGTTGGGGAACGCGGCGGCCAGCAGCCGCCGCTGGTCGGCGAAGAGGGCCTCGCCGCCGAAGAGGACCAGCTCCACCGCGTCCAGGCGCAGGTCCGCCGCGAGCACGTGCTCGGCGAGACGGCACAGCGTGGTGGTGGTGCCGGTCAGGACCTGCGCGGCGAATTCGCGCAGGGTCGCCACCGTCGACTCCAGCGGCGCGGCGCCGCCGATGGGCAGCCGTACGTTGTCGACGGGGGCGTGGGCCAGCGAGTCGAGGAGGAACAGGAAGCTGGCGTAGAGCTCGCCCGCGTAGAAGAGGTCCGCGACGCGGTGGCCGGGGCGCAGACCGGTGTCCACCAGGCCCTGGCCGAAGACGGTCACGAAGGTGCGCCACTCGTCGCGGGTGTAGACCGAGAACTTGGGGGCCCCGGTGGTGCCGCCGGTCTTGTAGACGGTCGCCTCGCTGAGGGGTCCGGTCAGGACGCGGTTGCCGTCGAGGGTGTTGGCCGCCCAGAACGTCTCCTGGTCCACGACCGGCAGATCGGTGAGACGGTCGGCGTCCGGCGGCAGGGACGCGTAAAGCTCTTGGTAGTAGGGCGAGTTGTGACGGGCGAACCGGATGAGGTCCGAAAGCTGCTGGGCGGACATGCGGCCTTTGCCTAGGTGAACGGATGAGGGCGGGAATCACCGCGGCATGGCGCGACCAGGTGCTCGCCGCCTGCGGGATCGATCGGCGTACAGGGGATTTCCCCGTGCCCCTGACGCCTCGGAGCGCGCCGAGAACTGACGCGCGGTCATGATGATGGGACATCCGCGCGCGAATCGCAAAGTTGGCCGCACATCCATCGGTATTCCTGGCCGAAAACAATGATTCCTTCGGGAAAAAGCGGTTGATCATGCAACGATCGAAGGTGTTCGGCCACGATCCGGGCACTCTTCTAAGGTGGGGGGATGCACACCGTGGCCGTCCTCGCGCTCGACGGGGTCATCCCCTTCGACCTGTCCACACCCATCGACGTCTTCCAGCGCACCCGGCTGCCGGACGGCCGCTCCGCCTACCGCGTCCGGGTGTGCTCACCGGCCGGGGAGGTCGACGCCGGGGCGTTCACCCTGCGGGCCCCCTGGCGGCTCGACGCGCTGGCCGGGGCGGACACGGTGGTGGTGGCCGGCTGCGCCGAACCCCTGGCTCCCGTCCCGGACGAGGTCCTGGACGCCCTGCGGGACGTGGCCGCCCGCGGCACCCGGATCGCCTCCATCTGCACCGGCGCCTTCATCCTCGCCGCGGCCGGACTCCTCGACGGCCGGCGGGCCACCACGCACTGGGCCGCCGCCGCGCAGCTCGCCGAGCGCCATCCCGAGGTCGACGTCGACCCGGCCGTGCTCTACGTCGACGACGGGCAGGTGCTCACCTCCGCGGGCGCCGCCGCCGGTCTCGACCTGTGCCTGCACATGGTCCGCCGCGATCTGGGCTCCGCGGTGGCGGCCGACGTGGCGCGGCTTTCGGTGATGCCGCTGGAACGCGAGGGCGGCCAGGCGCAGTTCATCGTCCCCGAGCATCCGCCCGCCCCGCGCGGCTCGACGATGGAGCCCCTGCTGATCTGGATGGAGGAGAACGCGGGCGAGGAGCTCACCCTCGACGACCTCGCCGCGCGCGCCGGGATGAGCCCGCGCACCCTCCACCGGCGCTTTCGCGAGCAGACCGGGACCTCGCCGCTGCGCTGGCTGCATCTGGCGCGCATCCGCCGGGCCCAGCACCTCCTGGAGACCACGGCCCACCCCGTCGACCGGATCGCCCGCCAGGTCGGCTTCGGCTCCCCCACCGCTTTCCGGGACCGTTTCAAACGCCTCATCGGCACCAGCCCGCACGCCTACCGGCGCAGCTTCCAGCGGGTCTGACCGTCGTTCCACCGGCCCGGCCGGGTGGATGGAACGGCTCCCGGACGCCCCGCAGCCGCCCACCGGGGAGAGTCGGCGGGCGGCTGCGGTGTCACCCGCGGCGAGCGGTCAGCACTGCCGCAGACCGTAGGCCGGGTCCTGGCCCGTGTTGACGTCCACGGCGGGCACATTGCCCCAGGCGCCGTTGTCGAGCTGCGTCCAGTACCAGATGTCGTTCTGGCCCTGGTGCGGGTCGCCGTGGCCCCAGCACTGGAACCAGCTGAAGGTGCCGTTCAGCTGCCCGCGGGTCGCCGAGCGGTACGAGCGGTCCGCGTAGCCCTTCGCGCCCGCCTTGTTGCCGCAGTACAGCCGCCCGTCCGAGCGCACCCCGCACTCGGCGGCCGGCTTGGCGGCCTTGGCGGGGGCGGCGGCCACGGCCGGAACCGCGGCGGTGAGTCCGGCCGCCAGGACGGGGGCGGACGCCATCAGGGCGAGCTTGTGACGTACGTTCATGGTGTGCGTGCTCCTTGTGTGCGTCGTCGGTGCTGCGCGTGCCCCGCGCCACGTGGAGCGACTCTCGGGAGAGATGGGGGTGGCGTCCGCCGCCGGGCGGGACGGTTCGAGCCTGGCCGTCGCCGGGCGCCGCTGTCGAGGAGGCGGCCGTCGCCTCCGCCCACGTGAAACGGGAAACACCCCGGGAAACAGCGCGCCCCGCCCGCCGTCAACCGGCCGGTCCGCAGACGGGTCGGTACGGCAGCCCGGGCAGCAGCCGGGCCCAGTCGCGCGGACCCGGGCCGCCCAGGAGACGGCAGACCTGGGCCTCGCGCGCCCGCACGTCGGTGGCCCACAGCCGGACCGTGCCGTCGTTGCTGCTGCTCGCCAGGGTCCGCGGCCGGCCGGTGGCCCCGGGTGCGAAGACCACGCCCCACACGGCGCCCGAGTGACCGCTCAGGGTGGCGATCAGCCGCCCCGGACCGGGCTGCCACAGCCGTACGGTCCGGTCGCCGCCGCTGCTCGCGAGGACGGCTCCGTCCGGGCTGAACGCCACCGCGCGCACCGGACCGCTGTGCCCGGTGAGCGAGCGCGGGGCGGTGGCCCGCCGGACGTCCCACAGCCGGACCGTGCCGTCGTTGCCGCCGTCGGCCAGGGTGCGGCCGTCGGGCGAGAAGGCCACCGCGCGCACCGAGCCGGTGTGGCCGCGCAGGACCCTGCCCGCGGTGTGTCCCACCGGGTCCCACAGCCGTACCGTCAGGTCGTCGCTGCCCGTGGCGAGGGTGCGCCCGTCCGGGCTGAAGGCGACCGCGTTGACGAAGTCCTCGTGCCCGCGCAGGACCACCAGCGGCGCCCCGTCGGCGGCGCGCCACAGGCGTACCGTACGGTCGGCGCTCCCCGACGCCAGGGTGCGCCCGTCCGGGGAGAAGGCGACGGCGAACACCGAACCGGCGTGGCCGGTCAGCGTGGTGAGGAGCCGGCGCCGGGCCACGTCCCAGAGCCGGACCGCGCGGTCGGCGCCCGCGGAGGCCAGCAGCCGGCCGTCGGGCGAGAAGGCGACGGCGAACACCGATCCGTCGTGCCCGGTGAGCGGCGGGAGCGGGCGGCGCCGGGCCACCTCCCACAGCCGTACCGTGTGGTCGGCCGCCGCCGAGGCCAGCAGCCGGCCGTCCGGCGAGAAGGCCGACTGCCACGCCTCGGTGAACGGCCGGGCGACCAGGGCCGGTCCGGCCGGGTTCCACAGCACCACCGACTGGTCGAAACCGCCGCTCGCCAGGCGTCCGTCGGGGCCCGCCGCGAGGGACAGCACATAGTCGGTGTGGCCCGGGAGCACCGCCGCGACGCGGCGGTTCACCGGGTCCCACAGCCGGACCGTGCCGTCTCCGCTCGCGCTGGCGAGGGTGTCCCCCGCGCGGCTGAAGACGACCGCGTTCACATCGTCGCCGTGCCCGGTGAGGACCGCGCGCGCCGTGCCGTCCCCGGTGTCCCACAGCCGTACGGTGCGATCGGCGCTGCCCGACGCCAGAGTGCGGCCGTCCGGGGCGAAGGCCAGTCCGAGCACCTGGTCGGTGTGGCCGGTGAGGACGGCGCCCGCGCTCCCCCCGGCCGTCTCCCACAGCCGGACCGTACGGTCGGCGCCCGCCGAGGCGACCGTCCGTCCGTCGGGGGCGTAGGCGACCGCCATCACCGCGTCGCCGTGCCCGGTGAGCACCGCGCGCGCCCTGCCGTCGGCGGTGTCCCACAGCCGTACCGTACGGTCGACTCCGCCCGAGACGAGCGCGCGTCCGTCCGGGGAGAAGGCGACCGAGCGCACGGCTCCCCGGTGGCCGGTCAGGATCGCGGTCATCCGGTGCGCGGGCATGTCCCACAGCCGGACCGAGCCGTCCGAACCCGCCGTCGCCAGCCGGTGGCCGTCGGGCGCGAAGGCCACGGCCATGACGGGGCCGTCGTACCCGGTGAGCGTGGCCGTCCGCCGGTGGCGGACGGTGTCCCAGATCCGTACGGTGGCGTCCGCCCCGGCCGAGGCGAGCAGCCGCCCGTCCGGGCTGAAGGCCACGCCGTCGACAGCCCCTTGATGGCCCGTCAGGCGTCCGTCGAAGTACTGGGCCTGGGTGCTGAGGAGGGCGCCGCGCGACTCGGGGGTGGAGGCGGTCCGGTAGGCGGCGGCGGCCAGCAGCATGGACGCCTCCGGGCGGCCCTCGGCGAGCGCCTCGGACCGTACCGCCATGGCCTGCGACTGGGCGGTGCGCCGCTCCCGGTACGCGTCGGAGCGCTGGCCGAAGGCGACGGCGCCCGCCGCGACGGCCACGGCGAGCAGGGCGGCCAGCGCGCCGAGCAGGATGCGGCGGACCCGGACGTGGCGGCGGGCCGCCCGCCTGCCGCGCTCCTCCTCGGCGAGGCACGCCGCCACGAAGGCGGCCTCCCGCTCCCCCAGCCGGTCCCCGCCCCCGGGCCGCCGGTCCCAGTCACGGACCGCGTCGAGCCGCGCGCCCCGGTAGAGCAGTCCGGGGTCGTGCCCGGCGCGCGCCCACTCCACGGCGGTGTCCGCGAGCTGCTGGCGCTGTACGAGGGCGGCGCGGTCGCTCTCGATCCAGCCGCGCAGCCGGGGCCAGGCGTGCAGCAGCGCCTCGTGGGTGATCTCCACGCTCTGGGCGCCCGCGGTGACCAGGCGCGCGCGTACGAACGCGTCGAGGGCGCGGGCGGCGGCCTCCGGGTCCGCCGACTGGCCGGGGATCAGGGCGCGTTCGAGCGGGCGGCGGGTCTGGGCGGCGGAGCCCTCGCCGATCCGCACCAGCCGGACGAGCAGTTGGCGTGCCATCCGCTGCTCCGCCGGGTCGAGACGGCTGAACACGGACTCGGCGGTGCGGGCCACGGCGCCGTGGATGCCGCCGGTCGTCTCGTACCCCGCGACCGTCAGCACCCGGCCCGAGCGCTGCTGCCAGGTCGCCAGCAGGGCGTGGCCGAGCAGGGGCAGCGAGCCCGGTGAGGCGGCCGGTCCGGAGCGCAGGTCCCGCAGCAGCAGCTCCGCCAGACCCGGTTCCAGGGCGAGGCCGGCCCGTTCGGTGGGGCCGGTGACGGCGGCGCGCAGCTCGGTGTCGGACATGGGAGCGAGGGCGAACAGGCCGTGGGTGAACGCCTCGGCGAGTTCGGGGTGGTCGAGGCAGTGCCCGAAGAAGTCGGCGCGCACCCCGAGGACGACGGCCGCCTCGACCGGCCGTGCGGCGGCGGGGGTGCGCGTTCCGGTGCCGGAGGCCAGGGTGTGCAGGACGGCGACGAAGGCACGGCGCTCGCTCTCGTCGGCGCAGAGGGTGAAGAGCTCCTCGAACTGGTCGACCACGAGCACGAGTCCGGGCCGCCCCCGGGCCTCTCGGGCCGCGTCCAGCAGGGCGTGCGGCCGTGCGGCCAGTGCCTCGGGGGTGAGGCCGTCGCCCGCGCGGCCGAGCCGGTCCGCGGCGCAGCGCACCAGCTCCTTCAACGGGTGCGCGGTCGGCGTGCACACCACGGCGGGCCAGGCGGCGGACCCGGCGACCGGGAGCGCGCCGCGCCGCAGTGCGGGCAGCAGTCCGGCCTGGAGCAGCGAGGACTTTCCCGCGCCCGAGGGCGCGACCACGGCGAGGGGGCCGTGGCCCATGCGCTCGGCGAGCCGTCCGACCAGCTCGGCCGTGGCGGCGTCCCGGCCGAAGAACCACTCGGTGTGCTGGGGCTCGTAGGCGGCGAGTCCCCGGAAGGGGCAGGGCCCCGGCTCCGGGCCCGTCTCGCCCGAGCGGGCCGCGGGGACGCCGGGGGCGGTGGCGGGTCCGGCGGGAGTCCTCGCGGCGGGCGGCGGGTCCGGGACGAGCCGGGTGAGGTCCCCGCCCGCGTCCAGCACGGCGTCGCAGCGCCGGGCGACATCGGGCGTCGGGGGCTTGCCACCGTTCTCGATCTTGCTGAGGTAGCCCTTGCTGTAGTGGACCGAGCGGGCGAGCTCGGTGAGGGACATCCCGCGCAGGCTCCTGAGCCGCCGCAGCTCGGCGGCGAACTCACCGGCCCTCTCGTCGTTCGTCGGCACGAGCCGTTCCTTTCCGTGACCGACGGGACGTAAGCCTCGAAAGGGGGACGGGTACCGGGCGCGCCCCCGGGTCGCTCGGAATGGTGGATTGCGGAATTCCGGGCAGTCCGGCTGGGTCGGCCGGACAGCGGGCCGTATCCCTCGGCCGGGCCGCGGGAGCCGTACCACCGGGGCCGCGCGCGGCCCCGGTCAGTCCTGGCCGAGTTCGGCCGTCAGGGTGTCGAGGCTCTCCAGGCGCCCGGCCGACTCGGTGAGCAGCGGAACGGTCGCGACCAGGATCAGTTCGGTCACCGCGATCTCGTGGGTGAGCGGCGCGATGGGGCCCGCCGCGTCCCGCGGCAGCCGCAGCAGCACCTCGGCCTGCGCGGCCAGCGGGGACTCCCAGGCATCGGTGACCAGCACGAGCCGCGCCCCGCGCGCCCGCGCCGCGTGGACGAACCGGGCGGTGGTGTCGCTGTAGCGGCGGAAGTCGTACGCGACGACCAGATCGCCGGGGCCGAGATCGAGCAGCACCCGGGCGCGCTCGGCCGCCCCGTCCGGGACCCGGCGCACGCCGGGGCGCAGACTGGCCAGCTGGCGGACCAGGTAGTCGGCGGCGAGTTCGCTGAGCGGGCCGCCCATCCCCCACACCCCGCGCGCCTGGGAGAGCAGCGCGGCGATCCGGGCGAGCAGGGGTTCACCGGCCGCGGCGACGGTGGCGTCCAGCCCGGCCCGCAACTGCTCGGCCGCGCGGCGCGGGCCGTCCGGGGCGGTGGCCACGAACTCGCGCAGCCGGGAGCGGTCGTGCTCGCGGCCCTCGGCCCGTACCGCGGCCTGGAACTCGGCGAAGCCGGACCAGCCGAGCCGGGCGAAGAGCCGCGAGGCGGTCGGCGGACTGACCTGCGCCCGGTCCGCGAGGGAGCGCAGCGAGCCCAGGGCGGCGAACGGATAGTCGTCGAGCAGGACGCGCACGATGGCCTGCTCCCCGCGCGGCAGCTCCGGATAGACCGCCCCGAGCCGGGCCGTCACCTCGTCGTCGTTCGCCATGCCACTCCCCCGCCGCCTTCGCCGATGAAGAAACGATTGTTACGTAACCAGTGATCCTCTCGGGTTAGAGTAACGTTCGTGACTATAGACGAGCGCCCCTCCGCAAGCACCTCCGTACGGACCCGCCCCTGGCGCGGCCTCATCGACGGCTACCGCGCCTGGCTGCCCGTCACGGACACCACACCCGTGGTCTCGCTCCACGAGGGCAACACACCGCTCGTCCCGGCCGTTCATCTGTCGGTGCTCACCGGCTGCGATGTGTGGCTGAAGGTGGAGGGCGCCAACCCCACCGGTTCCTTCAAGGACCGGGGCATGACGGTCGCGGTCAGCAAGGCCGTGGAGGCCGGCGCGCGCACGGTGGTGTGCGCCTCGACCGGCAACACCAGCGCCTCGGCCGCCGCGTACGCGGCCCGCGCGGGCATCGGCGCCGCCGTCCTGGTCCCGCGCGGCCACATCGCGCTCGGCAAGCTCGCGCAGGCGGTCCGCTACGGCGCCGAGATCGTCGAGGTGACCGGTTCCTTCGACGACTGTCTGCGCATCGCCCGCGAACTGGCCGAGCACCACCCGGTCGCGCTGGTGAACTCGGTCAACGACCACCGTCTGGCGGGCCAGCAGACCGTCGCCTTCGAGGTCGTGGACGCGCTGGGCGACGCGCCGGACATCCACTGCCTGCCGGTCGGCAACGCGGGGAACATCACGGCCGCCTGGCGGGGGTACGAGGCGTACGCCACCGCCGGTCACGCCACCCGCGCGCCCCGGTTGTGGGGCTTCCAGGCGGCGGGCGCGGCGCCGCTGGTCCACGGCGAGGTGGTGGCCGAGCCGGAGACGGTGGCCACCGCGATCCGTATCGGCAACCCCGCCTCGTGGACCGGCGCGATCGCGGCGCGCGACAGCTCCGGGGGCCTGATCGGCGCCGTCACCGACGAGCAGATCCTCGACGCGTACCGCATCGTCGCCCGCCACGAGGGCGTCTTCGTCGAGCCCGCCTCGGCGGCCGGCATCGCGGGCCTGCTCGCCGAACACCGCGCGGGCCGCCTCGACCCCGGGCAGCGCGTGGTGGTCACGGTCACCGGCAACGGCCTCAAGGACCCGGACGCCTCGATGCGCGGCGGCTACGAGTCCACCACGTCCTCGGCCCGCACGGCGGACGTGGCCCGGGCCCTGCACCTGGCTTCCTGACGCCCCGGCCGGACCGGACGCAGCCGCGGCGGTCCCGGCACCACCCCGACGAGTGAACGGGCACCCCCGGGAACCATCGGGGCGGCCCGTAGACTCGGCGGATGGCCAAGTACTTCGATGTCCACCCCGACAATCCGCAGCGGCGCACCATCAGCAGCGTGACCGACAGCATCCGCTCCGGCGCGCTCGTGGCATACCCGACGGACTCCTGCTACGCCCTGGGGTGCCAGCTCGGCAACCGCGACGGCATCGACCGGATCCGGGCGATCCGCCAGCTCGACGACCGGCACCACTTCACCCTGGTGTGCGAGACGTTCGCGCAGCTCGGCCAGTTCGTACAGATCGACAACGATGTGTTCCGGGCCATCAAGTCGGCGACGCCGGGCAGTTACACCTTCATCCTGCCCGCGACCAGGGAGGTGCCGCGCCAGCTGCTGCACCCGAAGAAAAAGACGGTCGGGGTGCGCATCCCGGACCACACCGTCACCCAGGCGCTCCTCGCCGACCTGGGCGAGCCGCTGCTCTCCAGCACTCTGCTGCTGCCCGACGAGGACGAACCGATGACGCAGGGCTGGGAGATCAAGGAGCGCCTCGACCACGTGGTGGACGCCGTGATCGACTCGGGCGACTGCGGCACCGAGCCGACCACCGTCATCGACTTCTCCGACGGCGAGGCCACCATCGTCCGCCGCGGGGCGGGCGACACCTCGCGCTTCGAGTAGCCCGGATCAGTCCAGCCGGATCAGTCCAGGTCGAAGTGGTACTGGCCGGCCTTGAAGTCCGCGAAGAGGGTGTACTCCACACCGGCGTGCGCGTCGTCGTCCTTCTCGACGGGCTCCAGGTTGACCAGCGCGTACTCGCTGTACCCGTCGAAGTCGCCCGGTCCATCCGCGACACCGACGTGGATCGGGGTGTCGTCCGGCAGCCCCTGGAGGGCCTCGCGCAGACGCGCCGCGGTCCACACCCGGGGGTTGTGCTCAAAGGTGTCAGTCATGGAGCGAGGCTAGCGGCGCGGGCGGGCCGGGCCGCGTCACCGCGCCGGAAACGGGCGCGAAGCGCACGTTGACACAGGCCAGCCGCGCGCCCGCGGTCCCCGCGCGCCCGGGGTCGGTAGCCGTGGCCGTCTCGTGGAGCACCAGCGAGTTGGCCTCTCCCGGCCGGATGCGCCAGGCGACCTGCGCGCTGGACTTCCCGTCACCGCGGGCGTCGGTGGTCAGGTCGAGCCACACCTCGTTGCGCGGGTTGGCGTACGCGGGGTCGGTGGACGGCTGAACGGGGTCGGGCTGGTTCTGGTAGTGCGGGCCCGAGTCCTCGGGGTTGGTCCCGCACGGCATCCGGTGCACATGGGCGCCGTAGGTGTGGTTGGGCAGGGCGCCCTTGAGGCTCAGTTCGAAGCGGCTGGTGGTGTCGGCCGCGGACTCGCCGACGGCGACCATGGTGCCCACCGGCACCCAGGCGGGGGCGTAGGTCACCGCCCGGTGCGCCGAAGGGTCCGTGGCGGCGGCGAACGCGGTGACCAGCCCCACCGACACGTTTTCGGCGACCGCGGGCTGGGCGGCGACGGAGAGGGTGAGCGCGGCGGCGGCCGAGGCGGCGCCGAGAGTGTGCCGGAGGTGCATGGGGGGTCCGTTCAGTCGGTGGGGGTGGAGTCGGGGAGCGCGCTCGGCGCGCCTGTCGCCGCCGCGGGGACGAGGGGCGCCGCAGGCCCGGTCGTGGCCGCCGCCGCCGGGACGAACCGGGCCGTCACATAGTGGTCGCCGTCCATCGTGACGGTGAGTTCGCCCGCCCGGGTGGGCTGCGGCCTGCCGTCCACGGTCCATTGGTCGAGCCGGTAGCCCGCCTTGGGCACGGCGGCCACGGTGACCTGGTCGCCCTTGTCGAAGAGGCCGGTCGCGGCCACCGTGACGGCGCCGTGCGCGGGGTCGTCCGGGGCGGCGGTGAGCGCGTACCGGGC
>NZ_JBJHPC010000016.1:0-34008 GCF_045257485.1 Streptomyces sp. YS-3
GGGGGCGGTCGGGGGCCCCTCGGCGGGGCGGCACCCCGGGCGGTGCCGCCCGTCGGGGCGGCCTTGTCCGAAGTGCCGTGTCCCGGACGGCCGTCGCGGCGTTACGGTGCCGTCGGGCGCGGGCCGACGGCGGCCCGCGTCACTGGACCGGGGTGCCGGACGGCAGCTCGGCCGCGGCGGCGAGCCTGGCCGCCGCCTCCAGGTCGGCGGGGCGCTGCCAGCCGTTGGAGCCACGGGCGAGCAGCCACGCGGTGGCCTCGGCGGGCGGCATCGCGGGGGCGACCAGCCAGCCCTGGACCGCGTCGCACCCCAGGTCGCGCAGCCGCTCCCAGGTCTCGTCGTCCTCGACGCCCTCGGCGACGACGAGCAGACCCAGGGAGTGGGCGAGGTCGAGGGTGCAGCGGACGATCTCGGCGTCCTCGTTGTCCACGGCGAGCCGGGCCACGAAGGAGCGGTCGATCTTGAGCTCGCTGACGGGCAGCCGCCGCAGGTGCACCAGCGACGAGTACCCCGTGCCGAAGTCGTCGAGGGACATCTTCACGCCGTGCCCGGTGAGCCCGGCCAGGGTGTCGGCGGCGCGCTGCGGGTCCTCCAGCAGGACGTGCTCGGTTATCTCCAGCTGGAGGGCGCCCGCCGGGACGCCGTGCCGGGCCAGCCGGGCCGCGACCGCCCCCGCGAAGCCGGGGGTGTGCACATCGCGCGGCGAGACGTTCACGGCGACCGGGACCGTGAGCCCCTGGGCCCGCCACCGCGCGACCTGGGCGAGCGCCGTATCCAGGACGTACTCGGTCAGGTGCGGCATCAGCCCCGAGGACTCCGCGATGGCGATGAACTCGTCGGGAGGGACCCGGCCGCGCTCCGGGTGCACCCAGCGCACCAGGGCCTCCAGGCCGGACACCTGGCCGTCGAAGCGGACCTTGGGCTGGTAGTGGAGCTCCACGTCGCCCGCGTCGAGCGCCCGCCGCAGATCGCCCAGCAGGCCGAGCCGGTCGGGGGTGTTGGAGTCCCGCTTGGACTCGTACACCTCCACGCCCGTGCGGTCCCGCTTGGCCTGGTACATCGCCACGTCCGCCCGGCGCAGCAGCCCCTCGGCGTCCAGCGCGTGGTCGGGGTAGACCGCGACGCCCGCGCTGGCCTCCAGGACCAGGGTGAGCCCGTCGAGGTCGAGCGGGGAGGAGAGCTCGGCGACCAGGCCCCGGGCTATCCGCATGGTGCTGGTGGCGGAGTCCGCCACGGGCAGCAGCACGGCGAACTCGTCGCCGCCGAGGCGCGCCGCCTCGGCGCCGCGCGGCAGGGCGAGCCGCAGCCGCTCGGCGATCTGAAGGAGCAGCCGGTCGCCGGCGAGGTGGCCCAGGGTGTCGTTGACCGAGCGGAAGCGGTCCATGTCGATCAGGACGAGGGCGGCCCGGTTGCCGGGGCCCTCGGCCTCCTCCAGGGCGGCCCAGGTGCGCTCCAGGAGCCACAGGCGGTTGGGCAGACCGGTGAGCGGGTCGCGCAGCTGCTCCTCGGCGCGGGCGCGGGCGATCCACAGGGTGGAGTCGAGGGCGATCAGCGGCACCGCGAACAGCGGCAGCAGGATCGGCAGGGCCATCGCGACCACGCAGATCAGCGGGGCGATGCCGAGCAGGGCGACGGCGACCAGGCCCTGGCGCAGCAGCGCCGTACGGGCGACCGTGGGCAGGCCGCCGCCGCGCGGCGCCAGCGCGTACCAGAGGAGTATCCGGGTGACCGCCAGGTATGTCGCGGCGGCGAGGACGACGACGGGGGCCGAGGAGACCGTCCACTCGGTGGGCCACCAGGGTGAACGGACGCTGGGGTGGTGGCCGAAGACGGCGAGCACCAGCGCCGCCGCGCCGATGCCGAGGACGTCGACGGCGCCGTGCAGCACGCCCTGGCGCCAGCGGTGCCGACGGGCGGCCCCGACCAGCACCACGACCGCCATGGAGACGAGCCCGGCGGGCACCCAGCCGTACAGCAGCAGTACGGCGAGGGTGAGCGCGGCGCCGGAGCCGGTGCCGCCCCACCAGCGGTCGCGCCCGAGCGCGACCAGGTGGCCCACGATGATGCCGGTGAGCACGGCCAGCGCCCAGCCCCGGGTGGAGCCGGGGAAGAGGGCGTCGCCCGTGTCGAGGGCCCGGTAGAACCCCAGGGCCAGGGCGAGGGCGGCGGTCCCGAGGACGCCGGCGGTCAGCCTGGAGGAGAATCCCGCGAACCCGCGCAGCCGTACGGCCGGGGCGGCGCTCTCGGTCGGTTTCATTCCCGTCCCTCTCACAGCCGGCGGTGCCGATGCCACGCGATGGCCCCGTTGTCATGCCACCACGGCCGGGAGCTCCCCCAAGCTCCGTTTCAGCCGTGCACGACTGGCGCTCATCCCAACAGTAGGCCGCGGAGGGCTCCGACGGGCAGCGGTCTACATCTCTTGCCCGAATGCGAACTGACCACCAGGAGCCGTCTGCTATGAGCCGAACGGGTGATGGCGGGCCGTCCGGGAGGAGCCCTCCACTCCTGTTATTCCCCTTCCTGTGCGCTCGGCACAGCCGCTTCGCGAGCAGCCTCGGGACCCTGTTCCAGCAGCACAGCGAACCCGTCCTCGTCGAGAACCGGAACCTTCAGCTGCATCGCCTTGTCGTACTTCGAACCAGGGCTGTCGCCGACGACGACGAACGACGTCTTCTTGGAAACGGAACCCGTGACCTTCGCTCCACGGCTCTGGAGCGCTTCTTTCGCGCCATCTCTGGTGTGCTGCGCCAGCGTTCCGGTCACGACCACCGTGAGCCCCTCCAGGGGACGCGGTCCCTCGTCCTCGCCGGAGCGCTCGTCCTCCATCCGGACGCCCGCGGCCTTCCACTTGCGCAGGATCTCGCGGTGCCACTCCTCCTCGAACCACTGCTTGAGCGAGGTCGCGATGATCCCGCCGACGCCCTCGACCGCCGCCAGCTCCTCCTGGGTGGCCTGTTCGATGCGCTCGATGGAGCGGAACTCCCGGGCGAGCGCCTCGGCGGCGACCGGGCCGACATGACGGATCGACAGGCCGGTGAGGATCCGGGCGAGCGGGCGCTCCTTGGCGGCGGCGATGTTCTCCAGCATCGACACCGCGTTCTTGCGCGGCTCGCCGTTCATGTTGGCGAAGACCAGGGCGGTCTTCTCCTCACCGGTTTTGGGGTCGCGCTTGGGCAGCCCGCTGTCCTGGTCCAGGACGTACGCCCGGATGGGCAGCAGCCGCTCCATCGTCAGGTCGAAGAGGTCGCCCTCGTCGAGCAGCGGCGGCTCGGCCGGCTCCAGCGGCTTGGTGAGGGCCGTGGCGGCGACATACCCGAAGTTCTCGATGTCCAGGCTCTTGCGGCCCGCCAGGTAGAACAGCCGCTCGCGCAACTGGGCGGGGCACGACCGCGCGTTGGGGCAGCGCAGATCGATGTCGCCCTCCTTCATGGGGCGCAGGGCGGTGCCGCACTCGGGGCACTCGGCGGGCATCACGAACTCCCGCTCGGTGCCGTCCCGCAGGTCCGTGACGGGGCCCAGGATCTCCGGGATGACGTCGCCGGCCTTGCGCAGCACCACCGTGTCCCCGATGAGGACGCCCTTGGCCTTGACCACGTCCTGGTTGTGCAGGGTGGCGAACTCGACCTCGGAGCCCGCCACCGTCACCGGCTCCACCTGCGCGTACGGCGTGACGCGGCCGGTGCGGCCGACGCCGACGCGGATGTTGAGGAGCTTGGTGTTGACCTCCTCCGGCGCGTATTTCCAGGCGATCGCCCAGCGCGGGGCGCGCGCGGTGGAGCCCAGGCGGCCCTGGAGGGGGATCTCGTCGAGCTTGACGACCACGCCGTCGATCTCGTGCTCGACCGAGTGGCGGTTCTCCCCGAAGTACGCGATGAAGTCCCGTACCTCGTCCATGGAGCCGACCACCTTGTTGTGCTGGGCGGTGGGCAGGCCCCATTCGCGCAGCAGCTCGTACGCGTGGGAGAGGCAGTCGATGGTGAAGCCCTCGCGCGCGCCGATGCCGTGCACCACCATGTGGAGCGGGCGGGTGGCGGTGACCTTGGGGTCCTTCTGGCGCAGCGAACCGGCCGCCGCGTTGCGCGGGTTGGCGAACGGCTTGTCGCCCGCCTCCACCAGGCGTGCGTTCAGCCCCTCGAACGCCTCCATCGGGAAGTAGACCTCGCCCCGGATCTCCACCAGGTCGGGGACGCGGTCGCCCTTGAGGCGGTCGGGGATGTCCGCGATGGTGCGGACGTTGGGCGTGATGTCCTCGCCGGTGCGGCCGTCGCCGCGGGTGGCGGCGCGGGTGAGCCGCCCGTGCTCGTACGTCAGGTTGACCGCGAGGCCGTCGACCTTCAGCTCGCACAGGTAGTGGTAGCGGGCGGTGCCGACGTCCTTGGCGACGCGGTCGGCCCAGGCGGCCAGCTCCTCGTCGTCGAACGCGTTGTCCAGCGACAGCATCCGCTCGCGGTGCTCGACCGCGGTGAAGTCCGTCTCGTACGCCCCCGCCACCTTCTGGGTCGGGGAGTCCGGGGTGCGCAGCTCCGGATACTCCTCCTCCAGGGCCTCCAGGCCGCGCAGCAGCTTGTCGAACTCGCCGTCGCTGATGACCGGCTGGTCCTTCACGTAGTACCGGAACCGGTGCTCCTCGACCTGCTCGGCGAGGAGCGCGTGCTTCTCCCGTGCGTCCGCGGGCACCACGTCGTTCTGTTCGCCAGCCACTGTCATGTCCTCCCGTTTCCCGTCTTCCCCGTCACTCAGGGTTGTCCGCGAGCGATCTCGCCGCCCGGACGCAGTGGGCGAGCGCCGCGCGGGCATACGCCGGCGAGGCGCCCGCCAGCCCGCACGCCGGGGTGATCACGACGGACTCGGCGAGAGTCCCCGGATGCAGCCCCAGCCTGCGCCACAACGTCCTGACACCCATGACGCTACCGGCAGGGTCCGACAATGGGCCGTCGGTGCCGCCGACCACTCCGGCGAACAGCCGGGTGCCGCCCTCCACCGCCTCACCGATCACCTCGTCGTCACGCTCGGTGAGCAGGGAGAAATCGAACGAGACGGCGGCGGCGCCGGCCCGGCGCAGCAGGGCGAACGGCACGTCGGGGGCGCAGGAGTGGACCGCGACCGGGCCGTCGTGGACCGCGATCACCTCGCGCAGCGTCGACTCGACGACCTGCCGGTCCACGGCCCGGTGGGTGCGGTAGCCGCTGGCGGTCCTGATCTGCCCGCGCAGGACGGCGGTGAGGGAGGGCTCGTCGAGCTGGAGCAGGATCCGCGCGCCCGGCACCCGGCGGCGCACGTCCGCCAGGTGGCCGCGCAGGCCCTCGGCGAGCGACCCGGCCAGGTCGCGGCAGGCGCCCGGGTCGCCGAGCGCTGCCTCCCCGCCGCGCAGCTCCAGGGCGGCGGCGAGCGTCCACGGCCCCACCGCCTGGACCTTGAGCGGACCCTCGTACCCCTGGGTGAACTCCTCCAGGGCGTCCAGGTCCTCGCCCAGCCAGGAGTGGGCCCGGCGGGTGTCGCGGCCCGGCCGGTCGCCGAGCCGCCAGCCGCTGGGCTCCACGCGCGCGTACATCTCCACGAGCAGCCCGGCGGTGCGCCCGATCATGTCGGCGCCGGGGCCGCGCGCGGGCAGTTCGGGCAGGAAGGGGAAGTCGCCGGCCGAGCCCTCGGCGCCGATGAGGGAGCCGGTGACGGTCTTGGCGGCCTCGCGCGCGTCGCCGCCGGGCAGGGAGCCGACGCCGGTGGCGGAGCCCCGGGGGAAGTCGCTGACGGTGTCGCTCATCGGCCCGGCCGCACCGTCAGGTCGTTGACCTCGGCGTCGCGCGGCAGGTCGAGCGCCATCACGATCGTGGTCGCCACCGACTCGGGGTCGATGTACTTCGCCGGGTCGTACTCCCTGCCCTCCTGCGAGTGCACCTTGGCCTGCATGGGGCTGGCGGTGCGCCCCGGGTAGACGGAGGTGACGCGCACACCGCCCGCGTGCTCCTCCTGGCGCAGCGAGTCGGCGAGCGCCTTGAGGCCGTGCTTGGAGGCGGCGTACGCGCCCCACTCGGCGTGGGCGTTGAGGCCGGCGCCGGAGTTGACGAACAGGACGTGCCCGCGGGCCGCGCGCAGGTGCGGGAGGAAGAGACGGGTGAGCTCGGCGGGGGAGATCAGGTTCGCGTTGAGCTGCTGGTGCCAGGTCCTGGGGCGGAGCTCGGCGACCGGGCCGAGGTCGACGACGCCCGCGATGTGCAGGAGGGAGTCGAGGTGGTCCGGCATCGGCTGCATGCCGAGCGACTTGGAGATGCGGTCCGGGTCGGCGAGGTCCGCGACGAGCGTGCGGGCGCCGGGGAAGTGCCCCGCGAGTTCCTTGGCGCGCCCGGCGTCGCGGGCGAGCAGGACGAGTTCGTCGCCCCGGTCGTGCAGCCGTCGCGCCACCGCCGCGCCGATGCCGGAGCCTGCCCCAGTGATCAGGTGTGTAGCCATACCCGCCATGCTCGCATTACCGGACCCCTGCCGACTCCTCCAGGTAGGCGAGGGCCCCGACACCGTCCTCCGCGAAGAAGACCAGGTCAGTGAGGGGCATCGGCAGGAAGCCCTCGTCCTCCATGCGGCGGAACTGCGTCTTGAGGCCGTCGTAGAAGCCCGCGGTGTTCAGCAGCACCACCGGCTTGGTGTGCTTGCCGTGCTTCTTCAGCTCCAGGATCTCGGTGGCCTCGTCGAGGGTCCCGGTGCCGCCGACCATGATCACGACGGCGTCGGCCTTCTCCAGCAGCAGCGCCTTGCGCTCGGCGAGGTCCCCGGCGAAGAGCATCTCGTCGGCGTTCTCGCGGGCCGAGACAGCGAGGAAGTCGACGGAGACCCCGACCAGCCGTCCGCCGGCCTCCTGCACGCCGTCCGCGACGACCTTCATCAGTCCGCGGTCCGAGCCGCCCCACACCAGCGTGTGGCCGCCCTTGCCTAGCAGCTCGGCGAACTCGCGGGCGGGGCCGGTGTAGCGGTCGTCGAGGTCGGCGGCGGAGAGGAAGACGCAGATGTTCATGGCTCAACCGTACGTCGGGAGACCTCGGCCACTCGAACGGGTGAACAGTGGCCCGAACGGTGAATCGGGGGAACAAGCGCCGGGCGACGGGCCGTTGAGCGGGCATGACGACGACGCACACGATTCTCGCCGAGCCCACCGGCGCCGCGACGCCCCCGCCTGGCCCGCCGCCGCCCTTCGACCCGGACCACCTCGTCACGGCCGAGGCCGCCGGGGAGGGCGCGCTGCGCGTCCGCGTGCTGTGGGGCGGGCAGGTGCTCGCCGACAGCACCCGCCCGCTGCTGGTGCGCGAGGACGGTCTGCCCGTCCGCTACTACCTGCCGCCCGAGGATGTCCGGACCGATCTGCTGAGCCCGTCCCCCACCCGAACCACCTGCCCGTACAAGGGAGTCGCGGCCTACTGGTCGCTGCCGGACGCGCCGGACATGGCCTGGGCGTACCACGAGCCGCTGGCGGCGGTGGCATTGATCAAGGACCATCTGTGCTTCATAGGCACGGTGACCGAAATACCCGAGGACGCCCCGGCCTAGCCCCGGCGCGGCCCGCGCCGGCCCGGCCCGGTCCCGCCCGTGCCGGCCCCGCTCAGACCGGGGCCCCGGCGCGGCGCGTGGTGGTGGCGATCGTCGCCGAGCCCACCACCCGCGTGCCGTCGTACAGCACGATCGCCTGGCCGGGTGCGACGCCGCGTACCGGCTCGGCGAAGCTCACCACCAGCTCGTCGCCCGTCAGCTCCGCCGTCACCGTCGTCTCGCCGCCGTGGGCGCGCAGCTGCGCGGTGTACGTGCCGGGGCCGGCCGGGGCCCGGCCGCACCAGCGGGGCTTGATCGCGGTCAGGCCGGTGACGTCCAGGGCCTCGACCGGGCCGACGGTGACGGTGTTGTTCACCGGGGAGATGTCCAGGACATAGCGGGGCTTGCCGTCGGCGGCCGGGTGGCCGATGCGCAGACCCTTGCGCTGGCCGATGGTGAAGCCGTAGGCCCCCTCGTGGGAGCCGACCTTGGTGCCGGACTCGTCGACGATGTCGCCCTCGGCCCTGCCCAGCCGCTGGGCGAGGAAGCCCTGGGTGTCGCCGTCGGCGATGAAGCAGATGTCGTGGCTGTCCGGCTTCTTGGCGACGGCCAGGCCCCGGCGCTCGGCCTCGGCGCGGATCTCGTCCTTGGTGGTGAGGGTGTCACCGAGCGGGAACATCGCGTGGGCGAGCTGCTTCTCGTCCAGGACGCCGAGGACGTAGGACTGGTCCTTGGCCATGTCGCTGGCGCGGTGCAGCTCGCGGCTGCCGTCCTCGTTGAGGACGACCGTGGCGTAGTGGCCGGTGCACACGGCGTCGAAGCCCAGGGCCAGGGCCTTGTCGAGCAGCGCGGCGAACTTGATCTTCTCGTTGCAGCGCAGACACGGATTGGGGGTGCGACCCGCCTCGTACTCGGCGACGAAGTCCTCGACCACGTCCTCGCGGAAGCGCTCCGCCAGGTCCCAGACATAGAAGGGAATGCCGATGACATCAGCGGCACGACGGGCGTCGCGGGAGTCCTCGATGGTGCAGCAGCCCCGCGCTCCGGTGCGGAAGGACTGCGGGTTCGCGGACAGGGCGAGGTGGACGCCGGTGACGTCATGGCCCGCCTCGGCGGCCCGGGCGGCGGCGACGGCCGAGTCGACGCCTCCGGACATGGCGGCGAGCACACGGAGGGGGCGCGGGGGTGTCTTCGTCATAGCACCCACCAGGGTACGTGCCGCGTGGGGCGGACGGCTCGCGAGTATCCCGGGCGCGGGGTGCGGGCCGGGCCGCACCCCGCCGGGGGCGTCAGCTCAGCCCCGCGGACCTGGCCCGCTCCACCGCCGGGCCGATGGCCGTCGCCACGGCCTGGACGTCGGCTTCGGTGGAGGTGTGGCCCAGGGAGAAGCGCAGGGTGCCCCTGGCCAGGTCGGGAGGCGTGCCCGTGGCGAGCAGGACATGGCTGGGCTGGGCCACGCCCGCCGTGCAGGCCGAGCCGGTGGAGCACTCGATGCCCTGGGCATCCAGGAGCAGCAGCAGGGAGTCGCCCTCGCAGCCGGGGAAGGTGAAGTGCGCATTGGCCGGGAGACGGCCCCCGGGGGCCGGGTCGCCGCCGAGGATCGCCTGCGGGACCGCCTCGCGGACCGCTTCGACCAGCCGGTCGCGCAGCCCGCCGACCTCGCGCGCGAAGTCGGCGCGGCGCTCGGCGGCCAGCCGTCCCGCCACGGCGAAGGCGGCGATGGCGGGCACGTCGAGCGTGCCGGAGCGGACATGGCGCTCCTGGCCGCCGCCGTGCAGTACGGGAACGGGGGTGTACTCACGGCCGAGCAGCAGCGCCCCGATGCCGTACGGGCCGCCGATCTTGTGGCCCGAGACGGTCATCGCGGCGAGGCCGGAGGCGGCGAAGTCGACGTCGAGCTGGCCCACCGCCTGGACCGCGTCGGCGTGCAGGGGTACGTCGAACTCGCGGGCCACGGCGGCGAGTTCGGCCACCGGCAGGACCGTGCCGATCTCGTTGTTGGCCCACATCACGGTGGCCAGGGCCACGTCGGAGGGGTCGCGCGCGATCGCGTCGCGCAGGGAGTCGGGGTGCACCCGCCCGTAGCGGTCGACGGGGAGGTACTCGACGGTCGCGCCCTCGTGCTCGGCGAGCCAGTGCACCGCGTCGAGCACGGCGTGGTGCTCGACGGGGCTGGCCAGGACCCGGACCCTGCGCGGGTCGGCGTCGCGGCGGGCCCAGTACAGGCCCTTGACGGCGAGGTTGTCGGCCTCGGTGCCGCCGGCCGTGAAGACGACTTCGCTGGGCCGGGCGCCGAGTGCCTCGGCGAGCTCCTCTCGGGCCTCCTCGGCGGTACGGCGGGCCCGGCGGCCGGCGGCGTGCAGCGAGGACGCGTTGCCGGTGGCGGTGAGCTGGGCGGTCATCGCCTGGACCGCCTCCGGGAGCATCGGAGTGGTCGCGGCGTGGTCGAGGTAAGCCATGGTGGGCCCGATTCTACGAGCCACCGGGACGGGCCTCAGGCGCCGAGCCCCCAGGAGACCGTCCCGTCGGCCATGACCAGGGCCGCGAGCACCACGAGATCGGCGAGGCCGAGGGCGAGTCCGAGCCAGGCGCGGCCCCGCCGGACGGTGCCGTACCGCAGGGCGAGACCGGCGAGCACGATGGCCATCGGGCCGAGTACGACGTTCATGACCAGCAGGCCGAGCAGTCCGAGGACGAAGGAGGCGACGGCCATGCCGTCGGCGTCCTTGTCACGGACACGGCGGCGGTTCAGGACGAGATCCATGGTCAGGCCCTTCGGTGCGACGAGATGCGTTCACGTACGGCGAAGACGATCAGCCAGAGCCCGATGGCGCCGGCGACGGCCAGGGTGACCGGGAGCGGAAGGTGCGCCGCTGAGCCCAGCACGACCCCCAGCAGGAGGAGGGCTGCGACGAGGAAAAGCATGGGTGCCTCTCAAGTCGGTTTCGGAGTACGACTGTTAACTGACTACCCAGTCTAGCCTTTTCAAAATCAGCGAACGGTTGTTTACTGAGTGGAATGAGCCACACTCTCGGGATCCGCCAGGCCCAGAAGCAGAAGACGCGTCAGGCGCTTCTGGACGCCGCCCTCGTTCTGCTGGAGCACCAGAGCCTCAGCAGCCTGGGGCTTCGTGAGGTCACCCGGGCCGTGGGGGTCTCCCCCGCCGCCTTCTACCGGCACTTCAAGGACATGGCCGATCTCGGGGTGGCGCTGGTCGAGGGGGCGCTCGGGAGCCTGCACGAGACGATCCGGGCGGTGATGGTGACGACCGGGGAGAGCGAGGAGCGCATCGACCGGGCGGTGTCGCTGATCGCCGCGCATGTGCGGGCGCATCCGGCGCATGTCCGCTTCATCGCGCGCGAGCGGCACGGCGGGGTGGCGCCGGTGCGCGCGGCCATCGGCGTGCAGCTTCGGCGGTTCGGCGAGGAGGTGGCGGCGGCGCTGGGGACGGATCCGGAGTCGGCGGGATGGAGCCGGGGGGATCTGCGGATGCTGGCCGGGGTGTACGTCGATCACATGGTGATGACGGCGTCCGCGATTCTGGAGGCGGGGGCGGGGGCCGCGTGCGACGGGGAGGAGGCGGTCACGCTCGCCGAGGAGGCGGTCATCGCGACCGCGCGGCGGCAGTTGCGGCTGGTGACGCTGGGGCGTCGGCACTGGCTGGACTGAGGCGGCCTGCGTCTACGTCTGCGGGCCGGCGGGGGTTGCTCGCGCAGTTCCCCGCGCCCCTGAGGGAGTCCGGCCGCCGCCGGAGAACCCAGCCCAGCCACAGACAACCCGCACCCAAACCCCGCACCACAGAGGGAGCCCGGCCACAGCCGAAGAACCCGGCCCAGCCACAGACCACCAGGGGCGCGAGGAACTGCGCGAGCAACCACAGACAACCCGCAGCCAAAACCCACGCCCCCAGGGAGCCCGGCCGCAGCCAAAAAACCCGGCCCAGCCACAGACCACCAGGGGCGCGGGGAACTGCGCGACCAGCCACAGACGGCCCGCAGCCAAAACCGGAGCCCCAGCGCCACAGATGGCTCAGCCAGAACCCGCGCCCGGCGCCACAGACGGCACCAGCCAAACCCGCGGCCCCCCAGCGGAGCGATCTACCGCTGGGCCCTCGCCAGTTGGCGGGACTGGGCCACCAGGCGGTCTGCGCTGTCCCAGACCTCTGCGTCCTCCTCCAGGAAGCCGCCCGCCAGGTTGCGTGTGGTGATGGAGACCCGCAGCGGGCCCGGCGCCGGGCGGCAGCGGATGTGGACGGTGAGCTCGACCGTGGGGGTCCAGCCCGTCAGGCCCATCTCGAACGCGGTGGGAGGCAGCGCGTCGACCGCGAGCAGCAGGGAGTACGGGTCGGCGTCGCGGCCGTCGGCCAGGCCGAACCAGCCGCGCATCTCGCCCTTGCCGGAGGGAGCGCCGACCGCCCAGCCGAGCGTGGTCGGGTCCAGCTTCAGCATCAGCCGGTCGGTGATGGCCGAGCTGCCCGGGATCGGGGCGGGGCCGTCGGCCGGGCCGAGGCAGTGCTCGATCGGCGGGATCACCGGCGGCTTGGCGGTGGTGCGTACGTCGTCCGGGAGCGCGTCCAGGTCGCCGTACGAGGCGAGGACGCGGATGCGCTCGACCTCGGCGCCGTTCTCGTCGTACTGGAAGAGCGAGGCCTGGCCGGTGGAGAGGGTGCGGCCGGTGCGCACGCGCTGGGTGCGCACGACGGCCGGGCCCGGGGCCGAGGGCGTGAGGTAGTGGGCCGTCACGCTGAACGGGTCCGCGTGCGGGAGCGCCTGACCGAGTGTGCGGCCGAGGAGGGCGAGGAGGTAGCCGCCGTTCACGGCGTGGATGATCGTCCATCCGGCCGAGAGATGGGCGTCGTAGACGCCGTCTTCGTTCGCGCGCGGGGTGACGGCGGTGTCCCGGTCGAACTCGCTGTCCCCGATCGTTGCCTGTGCCATGCGGACACGGTACACGGGTACGTTACTGAGCGGTAGCTTTTTTTCCCACCGGGGAGGCCACCGCGCTGGGCCTCGCCTCACTCACTCCTCCGCCGTCGCGCTCCTCCTGTTCCACGCCCTCGGCGCGCGCCAGTGGTAGTGCATCGCCGCCAGGCGCAGCACGAACGCGGCGACCACGGCGAAGCCGCTGGTCAGGGCGTTCAGGGTGTCGAAGCGGATGCACAGGGCCACGATCGTGGCGCCCACGATCGCCGGCACCGCGTAGAGGTCGCGGTCCCAGCGGAGCAGCGAGGGGACCTCGTTGGCCAGGACATCGCGCAGCACACCGCCGCCCACCGCCGTGGCCAGGCCCAGGGCGGCGGAGGAGGTGAGGCCGAGCCCGTAGTCGTACGCCTTCGTCGTGCCCGTGACACAGAACAGCCCGAGGCCCGCCGCGTCGAAGACATTGACCGCGCGCTGGGTGCGTTCGACCTGGGGGTGGAGGAAGAAGACCAGCACGGCGGCGAGCAGCGGGGTGATGAAGTAGCCGAGATCGCTGAACGCGGCGGGCGGCACCGCGCCGATGATCAGATCCCGGAACAGCCCTCCGCCCAGCGCGGTGACCTCGGCCAGGACCGCGATGCCGAACACGTCGAAGTTCTTGCGCACGGCGAGCAGCGCGCCGGAGATCGCGAAGACGAAGATCCCGACGAGGTCCAGCGAATGCTGGACGGAAGGGGTGAACAGTTCGTGGAGCACCCGACATTTTTACCCCGCCGCGTTTCACCGCCCGAATCTGCCGGGTGCTCCGCTCGTCCACCGGACCCGTTGGACTACCGGGTCCGCTCGCCTACCAGGCCGGCTTGCCGGTCGTGTAGATCCACTTCTGGAAGAGGTCGTCCAGCTGCTGTCCGGAGATCTTCTCGGCCAGCGCGACGAACTGGGCGGTGTCGGCGTTGCCGTACCGGTGCAGCTTCGTCCAGGCCGGCAGCAGCTTGAAGAACGCCGTGTCCCCGATGCGCTCGCGCAGCGCCTGGAGCGTCAGCGCCCCGCGCCGGTAGACGGCCCCCTCGAACATCGTGTCGCGCTGCGGGTCCGCGACCTCCCGCTGCCAGAACGGGTCGGTGGCCGGCACCCGGTTGTAGTAGGCGCGGGCCAGGTCGTGGGCGGTGCCGCGCCCCTTGTGCTCCTCCCACAGCCACTGCGCGTAGCTCGCGAAACCCTCGTTGAGCCAGATGTCCTTCCACTGCGCCACCGAGACCGAGTCCCCGAACCACTGGTGGGCGAGCTCATGGACGATCGTGGTCTCGTTGCGCACCGCCGAGTACGCGGGCTTGGACTGCACTTCGAGCGAGAAGCCCGCCTGCGGCATGTCGTCGACGATCGCGCCCGTCTCCTCGAACGGGTACGGGCCGAAGACCTGGGACCAGTAGTCGGTGGCCTCGGCGGTGACGGCGTACACGTCGACCTGGTTCTGGCCCTTGAGGACGGGGTCGATGGCCACGTAGATCGGCGTCCCGGCCGGGGTCCTGCCGGTCGTCACGTCGAACTTGCCGATGGTCGCCGTGGCCAGGTAGGTCGCCATCGGCCGGTTCTCGCGCCAGTGGAAGTACGAGCGGTCGCCCCGGTCGTACGAGGAGAGCAGGCGGCCGTTGGAGACGCCGGTCAGGCCCTTGGGCGCGTCGATGCGGATGTCGTAGGTGGCCTTGTCGGAGGGGTGGTCGCTGGAGGGGAACCAGGTGGAGGCGGCGTTCGGCTCGCAGGCCACGAAGACGCCGTCCTTGGTCTTCATCCAGCCGTAGTCGGAGCCGAAGACGATGGGGCCGTTGAGCGCGACGGGAACGCCGCCGTAGACGACGGTGACCTCGAACTCGTTGCCCTTGCGCAGCTTGTGACGGGGCGTCACCACTATCTCGTCGCCGTCGCGGGTGAAGTCGGCCGGTCTGCCGTTCACCCGTATCGCGTCGACCGTGAGCTTCTGGAGGTCGAGGTGGAAGCTGGTGAGGGTCTGGGTGGCGCGGGCGGTGATCGTCGTATGCCCGTCGAGCCGGCCGGAGTCCGGTTGGTAGCTGACACCGAGGTCGTAGTGGAGGGCGTCGAAGCCGCCGTTGCCGAGGTCGGGGAAGTAGGGGTCGCCGATCCCGGCGGCGCCGGGCGAGCCGCCGCCGGGTGCGGCGGCGATGGTGAAGGCCGAGGCCGCCGCGGTGGCGAGGGCGAGCAGCCGTGAGGTACGACGTGCCGAACGGGAGAGTGCCATGGGTCTGCCCTTCGAACGCGTTTCCGTGCGTACGGACAGGCAGACTCTGCACTCTCCCGTTTCGGCGTGAACATGACTTTGCCGAACCGTCATGCGTTACTTGTCGGTTGACTCCTGAACGGGGCCATCCGACCCAGCCGCGCCGCCGGGGGCCTCCGTGGGCTCGGCGGGTCCGGTGGCCTGCGCGGCCTTCGTGGTCGCCGCAGCCTCGGTGGCCGTCGCGCCCTCGGTGGTCGCCGTGCCCTCAGGGGTCGCTGCGGCCTCAGGGGCCGTCGCAGCCTCAGGGGTCGCTGCCGCCTTCGTGGTCGGCGCGGCCTTCGTGGCCGCCGCGGCCTTCGTGGCCGCCGCGGCCTCGGTGGCCGTCGCGCCCTCAGGGGTCACCGCACCCTCAGGGGTCGCCGCAACCTCAGGGCTCGCCGCAGCCTCAGCCGCAGTCGGCTCCGGCGCCTCCGCCGAGGCTCCAGCCTCCGCCGCCGCGGCGGCCTCCCCCTTCGTTTCCGACAGCTCGACCGACTCCCGTGCCTGCGGCAGTACCGCCTCGCCCGGGACCTGGTCCGGGGCGTTCTCCGGGTGGTGGCACGCCACCTGGTGGCCGGTCTTGAGGGCGATCAGCGGCGGCTCCTGCGTCTTGCAGACCTCCGTCGCCTTCCAGCAGCGGGTGTGGAAGCGGCAGCCGCTCGGCGGCGAGATGGGCGAGGGCACATCTCCCTTGAGCAGGATGCGCTCGCTCTTGACGCCCTTGCGCTTGGGGTCCGGCACCGGCACCGCGGAGAGCAGCGCCTTGGTGTACGGGTGCATGGGGGCGGTGTACAGCGACTTGCGGTCGGCGAGCTCCACGATCTTGCCGAGGTACATCACCGCGATCCGGTCCGAGACGTGCCGGATGACCGACAGGTCGTGGGCGATGATCACGTAGGTGAGGCCCAGTTCGCTCTGGAGGTCGTCCAGGAGGTTGACCACCTGCGCCTGGATCGACACGTCGAGCGCCGAGACCGGCTCGTCCGCCACGACCAGCTTCGGGTTGAGCGCGAGCGCGCGGGCGATGCCGATGCGCTGGCGCTGGCCGCCGGAGAACTCGTGCGGATAGCGGTTGTAGTGCTCGGGGTTGAGGCCCACCAGCGCCATCAGCCGCTGGACCTCCTTCTTCACCCCGCCCTCGGGCGTGACGCCCTGGAGCCGGAAGGGGGTGGAGACGATCCCGCCGATGGTGTGGCGCGGGTTCAGCGAGCCGTACGGGTCCTGGAAGATCATCTGCATGTCGCGCCGGAGCGGACGCATCTTCCCGGCCGACATGTGCGTGATGTCGTGGCCCTCGAACTCGACCTTGCCGCCGGTCGGTTCGAGCAGCCGGGTCACCAGCCGGCCCATCGTCGACTTGCCGCAGCCCGACTCGCCCACCACGCCGAGGGTCTCACCCGGCATGACGTCGAAGGAGACGCCGTCAACCGCCTTGACCGCGCCGGTCTGCCGCCCGAGCAGCCCCTTCTTGATGGGGAAGTGCTTGGTGAGCCCCTCCACCCTGAGAAGCGGCTCGGGCGAGGTGGCCGACTGCTCCGGGATCGCCTTCTCGGTGCCCTCGGTGCCCGGGGCGGGCTTCTTCTCGCTCTCGCTCACAGCTTCGGCGCAATCTCTTCGGTCCAGATACGGGTCCGCTCCTCCTGCGACATGTGGCAGGCCGAGAAGTGCCCTTCGGCGTCGTCCCACTGCTTGAGCTCGGGACGCACGGTGCGCGTGACGTTGTCCTTGGGGAGGTCCGCGTACGGGCAGCGCGGGTTGAAGGCGCAGCCGGACGGCACGTTGATCAGCGACGGCGGCGAGCCCTTGACGGGGATCAGCCGGTCGGTCTCCTCGCGGTCGATGCGGGGCATCGACCCCAGCAGGCCCCAGGTGTAGGGGTGCTGGGGCTCGTAGAAGACCTTCTCGGCGGGGCCGCGCTCGATGCACCGGCCGCCGTACATCACCAGGAGGTCGTCCGCCATCTCGGCGACCACACCGAGGTCGTGCGTGATCATGATGACCGCGGAGCCGAACTCCTTCTGCAGGTCCCGGATGAGGTCCAGGATCTGCGCCTGCACGGTGACGTCCAGGGCGGTGGTCGGCTCGTCCGCGATCAGCAGCTCGGGGTTGTTGACCAGCGCCATCGCGATCATCGCGCGCTGGCGCATACCGCCGGAGAACTCGTGCGGGTAGGAGTCCACGCGCTTGCCGGGCTCGGGGATGCCGACCCGGTCGAGCATCTCGACGGCCCGGGTCCTGGCGACCTTCTTGGAGACCTGGTTGTGGACCCGGTAGGCCTCCACGATCTGGGCGCCGACCGTGTAGTACGGGTGCATCGCCGAGAGCGGGTCCTGGAAGATCATCGCCATCTTCCGGCCGCGCAGCCGCCGTACGTGGTCGGGGTCGGCGCCGATCAGCTCCTCGCCGTCCAGCCACACCTCGCCGGAGATCTGCGCGTTGGCGCTGCGGTGCAGCCCCATCACGCCGAGCGAGGTCACCGACTTGCCGGAGCCGGACTCGCCCACGATGCCGAGGGTCTTGCCGGGCTTGATGTCGAAGCTGACCCCGTCGACGGACTTGACCAGGCCGTCGTCGGTGTTGAAGTGGATGCGCAGGTCCCGTACGGAGAGGAAGGCCTCCCCGGCGTCGGCGGGGCGCTCGGCCACCGGCTCGCCGACGGCCGCGCCGGTCTTGTTCAGGTCGCTCACGAGAGCCTCACCCTGGGGTCGATCGCGGCGTACACCAGGTCCACCAGCAGATTGCAGAGAACGATGAAGAAGGCGGCGACCAGGGTCACGCCCATCACGACCGGGAGGTCGTTGTTGCGGACGCCGTCGACCGCGTAGAAGCCGAGGCCCGGGAAGGAGAAGACCTGCTCGGTGATGACCGCGCCGCCGATCAGCAGACCGAAGTCCATGCCGAAGATGGTGACGATCGGGGTGAGCGCGGCACGCAGGCCGTGCTTGCCGATGACGGTCCGCTCCCGCAGGCCCTTGGCACGGGCGGTGCGGATGTAGTCCTCCCCCATGGTCTCCAGCATTCCGGCCCGGGTGAGCCGGGCGTAGAGCGCGGAGTAGAGGAAGGCGAGGCTGCACCAGGGGATCAGGAGGTTCCAGGCCCATTCGGCTGGATTGTCCATGAAGGGCACATAGTGCACCCCGGACCAGATGGGCCATTGGACCGTGAACAGTCCCTGGCCCAGCATCCCGGTGAAGAAGATCGGGAGGGACACCCCGGCGAGGGCGATGGCCATGAAGAAGCGGTCCATGAACGATCCCCGCTTGAGGGCGGAGACGACACCGACCGCCACACCGGAGGTCAGCCAGATGACGGCCGCGCCGATGGCGAGCGAGAAGGTGACCGGGATGCGGTCGGTCAGCTGCGGCCAGACCTCGACGTGGTTCTTGAACGAGTAGCCGAAGCAGGGGGCGTTGCAGACCGAGGCGTCGGGACCGAACTGGTAGGTCGCGCCGACGAAGATCTGCTTGATGAAGTGCCAGTACTGGGTGTAGAGCGGTTGATCGAACCCGAGGTTCTTCTTCACCGCGGCGATCGCACCGGCATTGGCGTCCTTGCCCACGTACTGGGCGGCCAACTGGTCCATCGTCTGGCCGGCCAGCCGGGGCACCAGGAAGTAAATCGCGAAGGTGACCGCGCTGACGATCAGCAGCAGGACCACCGCGCCGAAAGCGCGTCGGATGATGTACGCAGCCACAGCTGTCCGGCAGCCGGTGCCCGCCAGGCCGGGGGTCTTCCCGACCCGGCGGGCACCGGAGCCTTCACCTGCCTTTCAAAGAACTCGGGGGCTCAGCCGCTTTACTTGGAGGAACCCATCAGCAGGTAGTCGTACATACCGAGGTACGCCTGGGTGACCGTGACGTTCGTCGCGGACGTCGGGCGGAACAGCAGGTTCTTGCGGTAGATCAGCGGAACGGCGGAGGCGTTCTCGGCGACCATCTTGTCGATGTCGCCCCAGGCCTTCTCACGGGCGGTCTTGTCCGTGTTGGAGATGGCGTCGTTCAGCGCCTTGTTGATCGCCGGGTCGTTCAGCTCCTGGACGTTGTTGCCACCGGACGGCTTGATGGCCGAGCCGTTGATGATCTGGTCCAGGAAGCCGAAGCCGGTCGGCCAGTCGGCACCCCACGCGGTCATGAGCATGCCGAGCTTGTGGTCGTGCACGTACTGCGGGTTGCCGGCGAAGTTCTGGAAGTACTTGCCCGCGGGGAAGGACTTGATCTCCGCGTTGATGTTGAGCTTCTTCAGCGACGCCTGGACCGCGGTGGCCATGGCCATCTCGGACGGGCGGTCGGAGCGGGCCGTCAGGTTCGTGGAGAACCCGTTCGGCTGGTTGCACTGCTTGAGTTCTTCCTTGGCCTTGGCCTCGTCGCCCTTGTCACCAGGGGTCTCGTACAGGTTGAACTTGGCGTAGCCGTTGACCGACGGCGGCAGCAGCGTCGAGGCGACGTCACCCTTGGGCGCGCCACCCGCGGCGGCCTGGATCGACGCCTTGTCGATGCCCCACTGCACGGCCTTGCGGCAGTGGATGTTGTCGAACGGGGCGACGTTCACGTTCAGACCGATGTACGAGGTCGCGCCGGCGTACGAACCGTCCGTCTGCGACTTGTACTTCGGGCTGGTGAGGACCTTCGGCTGGGTCTGCGGGGAGACACCGGTGCCGGCCGCGTCGGCGGTCAGGTTGTCGGCGAGCAGGTCGTTGTCGACCGTGACCGCGTTGACCTTGAACCGGATGCTGATCTTGTCCGGCAGGGCCGGGCGGTTCGGGTCGGTCTTCGGGTCCCACTGGGTGTTGCGGACGAGGGTCGCGCCCTTGCCCTCCTCGTAGGACTCGAACTTGTACGGGCCGGAGGAGATGATGTGCTGGACGTAGGTCGCGCCCTTGTCCTTGTCCCTCGGCACCGGCGCCGTCTGCGAGAACGTCGCCAGGTAGTCGAAGTCCGCGAAGGCGTCCTTCAGCTTGAAGACGATGGTGGAGTCGTCCGGGGTCTCGATGGACGCGATGCCCTTGGGGTCCTTGTTCTTGTACGGACCCTCGTACTTGTCGCCACCCTCCAGGTGGGACTTGAAGTACGTCGGGCCGTTGGACAGGGCCTCGGGGGCGAAGTTCGAGCGCTCGACGGCGTACTTGACGTCCTTCGAGGTGATCGGCGTGCCGTCCTCGAACTTCAGGCCCTTCTTCAGGGTGTACGTCCAGGTCTTCGCGTCGGCGCTGGGCTTGCCGAGCGACTCCGCGAGGTCCGGGACCACGGTCAGGCCGTCCTTGCCGGCGGCCGGCTTGAACGTGGTGAGCGTACGGCCGTACAGGCGGGAGAAGTTCTGCACCCAGCCGTAGTACGTGTTGCCCGGGTCCATCGAGTCCGGGACGTCCGACATGGCGTAGGTGGCGGTGCCACCCTTCTTGTCGGACTTGTTCACGATCTGGCTGAGCGCGGCGTCGGTGACCGACTTACCGCCGCTGCCGCCCTTGTCGTCCTTGGAGTCGTTGCACGCGGTGGCCCCCAGTGTCAGCGCCACGGCGGTAGCGATCAGAACGGTCGCTTTTCTCGTCTTCACCTGAGGAATGCCCCCTCTATGGATGGTTGCGGCAGATGTGTCGTTGTGTGTGGCAGGTGCCGCGTGCTTACTTGCCTCGCGGGTCGAGGGCGTCTCGCAGCCCGTCGCCCAGCAGGTTGAACGCCAGGACCGTGATGAAGATGGCCAGGCCCGGCACGATCATGTACTGCGGGTCCGCCTCGTAGAGGTCGGTCGCGGTGGAGAGCATTCCGCCCCACGATGCCTGCGGCGGCGAGATGCCGACGCCGAGGAAGCTGAGTCCGGCCTCGAACAGGATGTTCGTGGGGATCAGGAGCGTGGCGTAGACCAGGATCGGGGCCACCAGGTTCGGCAGCAGCTCCCTGATCAGGATGAACGGACCGCGGGCGCCGAGGCTCCTGGCCGCCTCGACGAACTCGCGTTCGCGCAGGCTGAGCGTCTGGGCTCGGACGATACGGCCCATGTAGGGCCAGCTGAAGAAGCCGATCACGAAGATCAGCACGCTGATCCTCAGTGGCAGCCCGGTCAGTCCGAACGCTCCGTCCTGGAGCGACGCGGAGATCGAGATGGCGAAGAGCAGGAGCGGGAACGCCAGGAAGACGTCCATCGCGCGGCTGATCAGGGTGTCCGCCCAGCCGCCGTAGAACCCTGCCGTGACGCCCATGATCACGCCGATGACGACCGAGAGCAGCGTGGCGCCGCCCGCGACGAGCAGCGACACCCAGGAGCCCTCGATGATGCGGGACAGGATGTCGCGCCCGTACTGCGGGTCGACACCCAGCGGATGCTCCCAGCTCATGCCGCCCCAGGCTCCCTTGGGAGCCAGCAGGGCCGGGTCGATCAGGTCCTGGTGGAACTCGTTCGGGTCGAGCCCGAACGCCCACTGGATCGGCTTGGAGAGAACGGCGAGCAGGACGAGCAGGACGACGACGACGCCACCGGCGACCGCGAGTTTGTCGCGCTTGAAGCGCGTCCAGGCGATCTGTCCGAGCGAACGGCCCTCGATCTGGCTCTGCTTGGCCCCCGTGAGTACTGCCTCCGGCGGCACCTCGGCAGCCGATCCGGTGGTCTCGAGCGGTGCGGTCACAGTGCCTCTGACCCCTCCCGGCCGGCGGATGGCCGGCCCGTACCAGCCGCTGTGGCGGCTTGTTCCATCAGGTGGTGCGGTGATCTGCGACGGGCCGAACCGGCCCTTGTTAGCCGGGAGTCTTCAACGCGTTCGCGATCACCCGCCAGACCTGACGGTGAATGGTTGCCTAAACGTGATGCGGTCAGATGACTTCCGTTATGCGGACGTCGTGATCGTCTGAGCGGACCAGTCGTGTACTAACCGACCAGATCGGTCATGTCGCCCAACTCCCCAGATGAACTGGTGAATTGGGTGGACCAGTGGGCGGCAACCGGGACAGGAGCGACTGTTGGGTACGTGTGGGGCGTGTGCGGCTTGTGCGACTTGCGGATGTGCCTCAGTAGGCGCGCGGGGCGGCCGGCGGATAGCCGTACCCGCTCGCGGGGGCCGCCGGTGCGGAGTGCGCCTCGCGGTCGTAGAAGGCCCGGCCCCGGGCGCGCAGCCACATCCCGACCGGGTCGTACTCGTCGGAGAGGGCGACGGTGGAGACCGGCAGCCCCTCGGGGACGGCGGCGACCGACTGCTGCATCATCGCGCGCACCGCGTCGACGGACTGCGGCCCGGTGTCGTAGAGATCGAGGCCGATGGCCAGGTACGGGGTGCCGAGCGCGGGCTGCACCCAGGCGCGGCGCAGCGCCCGCACGGCGGGGGTGCGGTGCGCGTGCTGCGCGAGCAGGGCGTAGAACTGCGGGATCTCCACGGCCGGTTCGGTGATCCGCAGCGGGCCGGCCGGCATCCGGTCCAGGCCGGTGGCGATCCGGCGCAGATCCGGCCACGGGATGCCGACCCCGCCGCCCGGGGCGTGCGGGTTGAGCCAGATCCCGTACCGGTCGGGGTAGAGGGCGCGGGCGATGTCCCGGCCGGTGACCACCTCGTGGGCCCGGTTCCAGCCACTGGCGGAGAGCTCCTGGGCGGAGGTCACACAGGGGGCGTACGCCACCCCGTCGACCTCCATGTTCCCGTACTGCGCGTCGGGGGCGCCGGGGCCGCCGTGCCACAGCAGCATCCACAGCCGGCCGGAGGAGGGGTCGGCGAGGGCGTGCAGCAGCGCCTCGTACGCGTCGTAGCGTCCGGGGGCCACCTGGCGCAGCATGTGCTCGACCTGCCCGGCCGCCGCGGTGCCTGACGCACTCACCCTGGGTCCCGCCCCTCTTCGTTCCCCCGCGCCGCCGGTGCACAGGCGGGCGGCCGTGGGGGGTCTACGGATTATGGAACCAGCTTATGCGGGAGGACCGCGGAGCGGCCCGCGCGCGGGCGGACCGGTGCCGGGGTGCGGGACTTTCGCAACACGCCCTAGGGCGTGGGGCGGGTGTAGAAGGGGCGCACGCGTTCCCGCATCCAGTCCCCCACCGGGTCCTGGGCGACGTCGAGCAGCACCAGGTTCACCGGCCAGCCGACCGGGACCCGGCCCAGCGCCCGGCCCAGCGCCTCCATGGGGGCGTTGCGCCCGGCCCCGTCCCAGGTGGCGAACTCCACGCCGATGAAGAGGGTCGGCTCGTCCCCCTCGATGGAGGCGAGCGCGCGGCGGGCGGTGCGGACCACGCCGATGGCCTCGAACTCGGCGGAGGCGGCGGTCAGGAAGTCCACCGGGTCCTCCTGCCAGTCGGGCTCGAAGAGCCGCACCCGGGCGCCGGAGGCGGGGCCGTCCAGGGCGGTGCGCCCGGTGCGGCAGAGCTCGGCCACGGCGGGCGGCGGCAGCGGCACACCGACCGCGCCCTCCGGGTTCAGCGCGATGCCCAGCTGCGGCGGCAGCCCCCGGGCGAACTCGACGGCCGGCGCGATCGCGAACGACATGTGCGGGCCGACGCACTGGAGGAACTGCTGCTCGGAGCTGTAGACCGGGACGTACGGCGCGCCGTCGATCTCCATGGTGGGCAGATCGAGATCCCGGCTGTCCTGGCCGCCGCCGTTGGGAAGCGGCACCCAGACGGAGTTGCGGCCCATGACCTCTATCAGGCGCGGGCCCGCCGTCGGGTTGCCCAGGGCCGCCGCCAGAGCCTCCTCCAGCTCGTTGCCCGGCCAGCCGCCGCCGCCCTGCGGGAGCGGGTGCGGGAAGTTCATATGCCGTCCTTCGTCTTCGCGTGACTGCGGGTGTCAGTGGGGTCAGCGGGTGTTCGCGGGTGCCCTGCGGGCCGTACGGCGCCGGCCGCGCGGTCCCCCGCCGGAACTCTAGCCCCGGCCGGGCGGCTCCCCGAAAGCGATCCGGTCCACCGCCCCGGCCGCCTCCCGGTCCAGCAGCACCGCCGACGCCACCCCCCTCGGGAGCCGGCCCGCCGCGACCGCCGCTATCAGCCGCGGCACCGCCCGGGAGTGGCGGGCGAAGGCGTACGCGGAGACCTTGCGCCCGCGGGCCGCCTGGCCCGCCAGCGCCACCTCCGGCGGGACGTCGAGCAGCACCAGATGGAGGCGGCGCCCGCCCCGGGCCGCCCGGCGCGCCAGAGACCAGCGCACCCAGGCGTGGGTGCCGCAGTCGTGCACGACCAGGCCCCTACCCGCCCGCAGCGCGCGGTGCGTCCGCAGGAAATGGGCGACGCGGGCCACCGGGCGGTACAGCGCGTACGGCACCCCGGGCAGCCGGGCCTCCCAGGCCCTGCGGGTGTCCTGCGAGTCGATGCCGAGGCCGGGCGCGGCCTGCCGCAGCAGGGTGGTCTTGCCGCTGCCCGGCAGCCCGGAGACCACCACCACGTCACCCGCGGCGAACCGAAGCGTGCGCGGGGTGCGTCCGGCGCGCCCGCGCAGGTCCCGCACCACGGGCGCCGCGCCGGGCGCCGTGGCGCCGGGCGCCGTGGCGCGCTGCGCGGGCACCGCCCGGCCGGCCTTCGCCGCCGTGTGCCTGTGCACCGTCATCGGTCCTCCCCTGCCGGGTCGTGCGACCCTTCCCCAATGTGCGTAAAGAGATGGTAATGAGGCCTGAGCGATATGCCGTTCCTCGGAGCCGTGCAATGATGTGCCCGCCAACTGCATACCGGCCGCTTGAATCCACGCGGGAGAGTCCCCGGCAGTTCCCCCAAGGCCCCGGAAGGCCTGGTGGATCGCGGGGCGCCGAAGGAGCAAGTCCCTCCCTTGAATCTCTCAGGCCCCGTACCGCGTGGATGAGGCAGATCTGAAAAGCGGGCCGCGCGTCCCCGGACGGCGCGGCTCCACCCAAGGTGCAAGCCGGGTCTCCCGGCGAACCTCTCAGGTTCCGATGACAGATGGGGAGGATCGTCCTCGCCGTCATGCCCTGGGAGCCACACCCTCATGAGCAACCCCCGTCTCACCGCCCTTGACGCGACGCACCGTTCGCTGGGCGCGACCATGACCGACTTCGCCGGCTGGGACATGCCGCTGCGCTACGGCAGCGAGCGCGACGAGCACAACGCCGTCCGCACCAGGGCCGGTCTCTTCGACCTCTCCCACATGGGCGAGATCACCGTCACCGGCCCCGAGGCCGTCAAGGCCCTGGACTACGCGCTCGTCGGCAACATCGGCACCATCGGCGTGGGCCGCGCGCGCTACACGATGATCTGCCAGGAGGACGGCGGCATCGTCGACGACCTGATCGTCTACCGCCTCGGCGAGAGCGAGTACATGGTCGTCGCCAACGCGGGCAACGCCCAGGTCGTCCTGGACGCGGTCACCGAGCGCGCGGCCGGCTTCGACGCCGAGGTCCGCGACGACCGCGACAACTACGCGCTGCTCGCCGTCCAGGGCCCCGAGTCCCCCGGCATCCTGCAGTCGCTCACCGACGCCGACCTGGACGGGCTGAAGTACTACGCGGGCCTGCCCGGCACGGTGGCCGGCGTCCCGGCGCTGATCGCCCGTACGGGCTACACCGGTGAGGACGGCTTCGAGCTCTTCGTGGCCCCGGCCGACGCCGAGAAGCTGTGGCAGGCGCTCACCGAGGCGGGCCGGGACGCGGGCCTGGTGCCGTGCGGTCTGTCCTGCCGCGACACGCTCCGCCTGGAGGCGGGCATGCCGCTGTACGGGCACGAGCTGACCACCGCGCTGACCCCGTTCGACGCGGGGCTCGGCCGGGTCGTGAAGTTCGAGAAGGAGGGCGACTTCGTGGGGCGCGCGGCCCTGGAGGCCGCCGCCGAGCGCGCCGCCGCCAAGGCGCCGCGCAAGCTGGTGGGTCTGGTGGCCGAGGGCCGCCGGGTGCCGCGCGCCGGGTTCTCGGTGGTCGCGAACGGCGAGGTCGTCGGCGAGGTCACCTCGGGCGCCCCGTCGCCCACGCTGGGCAAGCCGATCGCCATGGCGTACGTGGACGCCGAGCACGCCGCACCGGGCACCTCCGGCGTCGGCGTGGACATTCGCGGTACGCATGAGCCGTACGAGGTCGTGGCGCTGCCGTTCTACAAGCGCCAGAAGTGACCCCTCGCACACGCACCGCATGACTTTTCCGTTCACCACCACTCCCCCTCGTACAGGAGAATTCTGGTCATGAGCAACCCCCAGCAGCTGCGCTACAGCAAGGAGCACGAGTGGCTGTCGGACGCCGAGGGCGGCGTCTCGACGGTCGGCATCACGGAGCACGCGGCCAACGCGCTCGGTGACGTGGTGTTCGTCCAGCTCCCGGCGGTCGGTGACAAGGTGACCGCGGGCGAGACCTGCGGCGAGCTGGAGTCGACGAAGTCGGTCAGCGACCTCTACTCCCCGGTGACGGGCGAGGTCACCGAGGCCAACCAGGACGTCGTCGACGACCCGTCGCTGGTCAACACCGCCCCCTTCGAGGGCGGCTGGCTGTTCAAGGTGCGCGTGGAGGGCGAGCCGGACGACCTGCTCTCCTCCGACGAGTACACCGCCTTCACCGCCGGCTGACCTACCACTCCAGGGATCTTCCGATGTCGCTTCTGAACCAGTCCCTCCATGAGCTGGACCCGGACGTCGCCGCCGCCGTCGACGCCGAGCTCCACCGTCAGCAGTCCACCCTCGAAATGATCGCCTCGGAGAACTTCGCTCCGGTCGCGGTCATGGAGGCCCAGGGCTCGGTCCTCACCAACAAGTACGCCGAGGGCTACCCGGGGCGCCGCTACTACGGCGGCTGCGAGCACGTCGACGTGGTCGAGCAGATCGCGATCGACCGCGTCAAGGCGCTCTTCGGCGCCGAGCACGCCAACGTGCAGCCGCACTCGGGCGCCCAGGCCAACGCGGCGGCGATGTTCGCGCTGCTGAAGCCGGGCGACACGATCATGGGCCTGAACCTGGCCCACGGCGGTCACCTGACCCACGGCATGAAGATCAACTTCTCCGGCAAGCTCTACAACGTGGTCCCGTACCACGTCGACGAGCAGACCGGCCAGGTCGACATGGCCGAGGTCGAGCGCCTCGCCAAGGAGTCCAAGCCGCAGCTGATCGTGGCCGGCTGGTCGGCGTACCCGCGCCAGCTGGACTTCGCCGCCTTCCGCCGGATCGCGGACGAGGTCGGCGCGTACCTGATGGTCGACATGGCCCACTTCGCGGGTCTGGTCGCCGCGGGTCTGCACCCGAACCCGGTGCCGCACGCCCACGTCGTGACCACCACCACGCACAAGACCCTCGGCGGTCCGCGCGGCGGTGTGATCCTGTCGACGCAGGAGCTCGCCAAGAAGATCAACTCGGCGGTCTTCCCGGGTCAGCAGGGCGGCCCCCTGGAGCACGTGATCGCCGCCAAGGCGGTCTCGTTCAAGGTCGCGGCCTCGGACGACTTCAAGGAGCGCCAGCAGCGCACCCTGGACGGCGCCCGGATCCTCGCCGAGCGCCTGGTCCAGGACGACGTCACCCGGGTCGGCGTCTCGGTCCTGTCCGGCGGCACGGACGTGCACCTGGTCCTGGTGGACCTGCGCAACTCCGAGCTCGACGGCCAGCAGGCCGAGGACCGCCTCCACGAGGTCGGCATCACGGTCAACCGCAACGCCATCCCGAACGACCCGCGGCCCCCGATGGTCACCTCGGGTCTGCGGATCGGCACGCCGGCGCTGGCCACCCGCGGTTTCGGCGCGGACGACTTCCGTGAGGTTGCCGACATCATCGCCGAGGCCCTGAAGCCGGACTTCGACAAGGACGCGCTGGCCGCACGGGTCTCCGCCCTGGCCGCGAAGCACCCCCTGTACCCCGGCCTGAAGTAGTTTCGTACCCTTTTGTTCGTACGAACCTTCGGGGCACCGCGCACACTGGACGCACACTGGACAGTGAGAGCGGTGCCCCGAACCCTTGCACCGCCCGTTCCACCTGCTCGCTCTGCACCACCCGGCAGACAACGGCGTCTACCCCACCAAGGAGTCCTTCCGTGGCCATCTCGGTCTTCGACCTGTTCTCGATCGGCATCGGCCCGTCCAGCTCCCACACGGTCGGCCCGATGCGCGCGGCCCGGATGTTCGCGCGCCGTCTGAAGAACGAGGGCCTGCTGGCCCACACCGCCTCGATACGGGCCGAGCTGTACGGCTCGCTGGGCGCCACCGGCCACGGCCACGGCACCCCCAAGGCGGTCCTGCTGGGCCTGGAGGGCAACTCGCCGCGCACGGTCGACGTCGAGCGCGCCGACGACGAGGTGGAGCGGATCAAGTCCAGCGGGCGGATCAACCTGCTCGGCGCCCACGAGATCCCCTTCGACTTCGACGAGGACCTGATCCTGCACCGCCGCAAGGCGCTGCCGTACCACGCCAACGGCATGACGGTCTTCGCGTACGACAGCGAGGGCGCCCTGGTCCTGGAGAAGACGTACTACTCGGTCGGCGGCGGCTTCGTGGTGGACGAGGACGCGGTGGCCGGGGAGAACCCGATCGTCCCCGACGACACCGTCCTGAAGTACCCCTTCCGCACCGGCGACGAGCTGCTGCGCCTCGCGGGCGAGACAGGTCTGTCGATCTCCGCCATGATGCTGGAGAACGAGAAGGCCTGGCGCACCGAGGACGAGATCCGCGCCGGGCTGCTGGAGATCTGGCGGGTGATGCAGGCGTGCGTCTCGCGCGGCATGTCCCGCGAGGGCATCCTGCCGGGCGGCCTCAAGGTCCGCCGCCGCGCCGCCACCACCGCCCGCCAGCTGCGCGCCGAGGGCAACCCGGACGCGCACGCGATGGAGTGGGCGACGCTGTACGCGATGGCGGTGAACGAGGAGAACGCGGCGGGCGGCCGGGTCGTCACCGCCCCCACCAACGGCGCCGCGGGCATCATCCCGGCCGTGCTGCACTACTACATGAACTTCGTGCCCGGCGCGGACGACGAGGGCGTGGTCCGCTTCCTGCTGGCCGCGGGCGCGATCGGCATGCTCTTCAAGGAGAACGCCTCGATCTCCGGCGCCGAGGTCGGCTGCCAGGGCGAGGTCGGCTCGGCCTGCTCGATGGCCGCGGGCGCCCTGGCCGAGGTCCTCGGCGGCACCCCCGAGCAGGTGGAGAACGCCGCGGAGATCGGCATGGAGCACAACCTGGGCCTGACCTGCGACCCGGTCGGCGGTCTGGTGCAGATCCCGTGCATCGAGCGCAACGGCATGGCGGCCGTGAAGGCCGTGACGGCGGCGAAGATGGCGATGCGCGGCGACGGCAGCCACAAGGTCTCCCTGGACAAGGTCATCAAGACCATGAAGGAGACGGGCGCCGACATGTCGGTGAAGTACAAGGAGACCGCGCGCGGCGGTCTGGCCGTCAACATCATCGAGTGCTGACGGCTCCGCCGGCCGGCCCGTGTGGAGACGGGCCGGCCGGCGGGCTCGGGGTCACTTGTCGAGGGACGCCCAGAACTCCTCGAAGGAGAGCTTGCCGTCGCCGTTGGCGTCCTTGGCCCTGATGATGGCCTGGGCCACGGTCTCGGTGACGTGGAAGTCGCCCAGCTGGGCCATGACCTGCTTGTACTCGGTCGCCGTCACCTCGCCGTTGCCGTCGACGTCGAGCCGCGCGAACGCCTTGCGGGCCTCTTCGATGTCCGCCACTGGGTCCACCCCTATCTTGGTGCGTTTTTGACGGGGGTCAGACTAACCGGCCCACCGCCCCTCCCCGTACGGCGGTGGCCGCCGCCGGATCGTCACGGGGCCGCAGAGAAGGCAGGGACATGGGACAGGAACTGGGCGGCATACTGGCCGCCGCAGCGCGGGGGCACTTCCCGCCCGCCGACGGGACGACGACCGTCGTTCCCCAGCCGAACCCGCGCGACGCGGGCGTGCTGGCGTTCACCGCGCACTCGGTGGTCTTCCTGGACGAGGACCCGCAGTGGGTGCGGGACACACTCGCGGCCACCGACGCCGATCCGCTCGGCGCCTCGATGAACCCCGGGGTTCCTGGCCGCCCTGATGGCCCGTACCGGCCGCCGGATGACCTGCGTCGACCTCCTCACCTGCGCCCCCGCCCTGCCCGGTGAGCCGCCGCTCGCGCTGACCGAGCTGCGCGACCCGGACCACCCCCGGGTGGCGCGGGCCCACAAGTTCCGCGACGAGGTGCGGGTGTGGGCGGCGGACGGCGGGGTGCTGGTGCTCGGGCGGGGCGTGGCCGGGCGCTGGGAGGCGGCGATCGAGGTGGACGAGGGCGCCCGGGGGCGCGGGCTGGGCGTACGGCTCGCGCTGGCGGCCCGGCATCTGGCACCCGAGCCGGTCCTGTGGGCCCAGCAGTCCCCGGGCAACGCCCGCAGCGTACGGACGTTCCAGGCGGCGGGGTACCGCCCCGTCGGCTCGGAGGCGCTCCTCGTGGCGCACTGAACCCCGGGCGGGGAGCAGCGGGCAAGGGGCAGCGGGCAGCGGGCGCGCCAAACCTCGCGTACGGCATGTCGAGGCATCGAGTTCCGGCCAAAAGTCCGGGACCCTCTTCCCTACGCTCCGCCACCGGGCGATAACTTCGTGCTGTCGCCGCCACACCGGGAGCACAGGGCTCCCAGGGACTCGCGGCGCTGGGGCGATTCAGGAGTGACTGCCACCACTGAAGCAACCACCACTTTCACCTTCCAGCCGTTCACCCGGAGCTGCCGGCTCATCTGGGACGAGGGCGACCACGTCCTCATCGGGGTGAGCCCGGGAAACAGCTACTTCAGCGCCGAGCGCATCGCCGGTCTCGTCCGCTGGGCCCGCGCCCGTTTCGACCGGGTCGACCTCGTCTACGCCGACCGCCATGTGGACCGGATGTTCACCACGCTCGGCTACGACGACGAGCACGCGCGCCGACGGGCCGCCAAGGAGCTCAAGGCGGTCCGCAGAAGGATCGCGCGGGGCGTCGAGGAGGCCGGCCCCGGCGGGCTCCCGGTCGGCGTCCACGCCCTCTCGGAGTTCGAGGGGAACCCGGTGTACGACCTGCTCCACCGCCGGGTGCGGCACTTCCTCGCGACCGACCGCGAGTTCCGCACCGGCTGCGAGGAGATGGCCGCCGCGTTCCTGGCCGGCAAGGCGGGCGGCCGGGTGAGCCAGGCGCAGACCGCCGCCTGTCTCGACTACATCGCCGCCGAGCTCCCGTTCTTCCTCGACACCCCGGGCATTCTCCAGGTCCCCTCCTCGGTGTCCTGCTACCACGCGCCGATCCCCCTCACCGGGCTCCTCTACGCCAGGGGCGGTGGTCTGCGCGCCTCCCGCAACCAGGCGTACGCGGTCGTGCGCCCGCGGCCCTCCGGCCCGGAAGGAGCCGCCGCGTGAGCGCCACCCGCACGGACACCGCCACCGGCACGGACACCACCACCCGTACGCTGCCGGGGTTCCCGTTCGGCCGGCGCGGCGATGTGCTCCCCGAGGAGTGCGCCGCCCTGCGCGCCGAGGCGCCGGTGGCCCGGGTGCGCACCCTGACCGGGGACACCGCCTGGCTGGTGAGCAGCCACGCGCTGGCCAGAAGTGTTCTGGAGGACGACCGGTTCAGCCTCAAGGACACCGCGTCCCCGGGCGCCCCCCGCCAGTACGCGCTGACGATCCCGCCGGAGGTCGTCAACAACATGGGGAACATCACCAGCGCGGGGCTGCGCGGCGCCGTGCTGAAGGCGCTCAACCCGCGCGCCGACGGTCTGCGCCGGTGGCTGCGCGAGCGGGCGGACGAGTTCATCGACGGGCTGCTCGCCGAGGGGCCGCCTGCGGACTTCCGGGCGGGGTTCGCCGACCCCTTCTCGGCGGCCCTGCACTGCAGGGTGATCGGGGTGCCGTTCGCGGACTGGCGGCGGCTGATGAGCGGTCTGGACATCGCGTTCATGACCAGCCCGCACCCCTTCGAGGGCTCCCGCCTCAACTGGTACAAGGACCTCGGCTACATGGTCGACCGGCTCAACGCGCCCGAGGACCGGCGCGCGGGGCTGCTGGGCCGTCTCGCGGAGCTGCGGACGGAGGAGGAGTCGGCGCACCTCACCGACGAGATGCTGGCGACGGTCGCGGTCTCGCTCTTCGGCGCGGGCGCGGTCTCCACCTCCGCGTTCCTGGTGCTGGCGGTGCTCGCGCTGCTCCAGCACCCGGAGCTGATCGCGTATCTGCGGGCGCGCCCGGACCGGATGGGCCGGGCGGTGGAGGAGCTGCTGCGCTGGAACCTGTCCATCGGCGACGGGCTGCCGCGCCTGGCCACCGAGGACGTCCGGGTCGGTGACGTCCTGGTCAGGAAGGGCGAGCTGGTGCTCGTCCTGGTCGAGGGTGCCAACTTCGACCCGGCGGTCTTCACCGACCCCGAACGGCTCGACCTGGACCGCGAGGTCAACCCGCACCTCTCCTTCGGCGCGGGCCGCCACTTCTGCCCGGCCACGGGTCTGGGCCGGGCCCACGCGGAGATCGCGCTCGGCGCGCTGGTGGAACGGCTGCCGGGGCTGCGCCTCGCGGTTCCGGCCGAGCAGTTGGTGTGGCGGACCGGCTTCATCAAGCGCCTGCCGGAACGGCTCCCGGTGCTCTGGTGAGACACGGCCGCCCCCGGGGATCACCTCCCGGGGGCGGCCGTCGGTACGCGCGGAACCCGCCGGCTCAGCGGAAGATGCCGGTGTGGCCGAGCGAGTACCGGCCCGGCTGCGGGTAGACCGCGAGGCCGTGCGGGCCCGAGCCGACCGGGATACGGGCGATCTCCCGCCCGGTGGTGGTGTCGATGGCGTACACCTCGGCGTCGTAACGGCCCGACAGCCACAGGACCTTGCCGTCCGCCGAGACCCCGCCCATGTCGGGGCTGCCGCCGTCGGGCAGGTGCCACTTCTTCGTCAGCCTGTTCTGGGCGAAGTCGAAGATGGAGATCGTGCCCTCGCCCCGGTTGGAGATGTACATCTCCTTGGAGTCGCGGCTGACGTAGAGGCCGTGGCAGCCCTTGCCGGTGGGCAGCAGCGTCGGTGTGCTGAACCGGTCGCCGTCCATGACCCACATGCCGTGCGCCATCATGTCGGCGACGTAGAAGGTCTTCCCGTCCGGGGACATCTTCACGTCCTGCGGCATCGCCCCCTCGAACGGCAGCTTCTGGTGCGCGATGACCTGCATCTTCTCCGTGTCGACCTTGAGCAGTTCGCCGGAGAACTCACAGGAGACGATGAAGTAGCGCCCGTCCATGGAGAAGTCGGCGTGGTTGACGCCCGCGCAGTGGACCGGCACGGTCTTGACCCGGTTCATGTTCACCGGCTCGCGGAACACCAGCTCGCGGTCCATCGACGCCATCACGACCGCGTACTTGCCGTTGGGCGTGAAGTAGAGGTTGTACGGGTCGGAGACCTGGACCGTGCGGCCCGCCTTGCCGGTCGCGGGGTCGATGGCGGTGAGGCTGTCCCCCAGGTCGTTGTTGACCCACAGGGTCTTCATGTCCCAGGAGGGCACCACGTGCTGGGGCTGGTGCCCGACCGGGATGGTCTCGATCACCCTGTACGTCTTGGGGTCGATCACGGAGACCGTGTTGGAGTTGGTGTTGGGCACGTAGACGCGTTCGAGGAAGTTCTTCACGGCCGGCTGGAGGGCGTTCGGGCGGTCCGCGGCGTAGGCGTCCTTGGGGTTCAGGACCGGCGGCATCCCGGGCAGGCCCTGGGGAACGGCCCGCTTCGGCACGGGCTGAGCGGCGCCCTTGGTGCCCAGGGCCTCGTTCCCGCCCTTGTCCGCGGACGAGGAGCAGCCGGCGAGCGCGGCGAGCAGGAGGCCGCACAGCAGCGCGGCGGTCCTCTTGGTGGGGGTCGGCATCAGGTCAGCAACTCCGTGGTGGTCACCGCGCGCAGTCCGCGGCGGTCGAGGTCGGCGAGGAGGACCGGCAGCGCGGCGACCGTGTCCGCGTAGCCGAAGTGCAGGCTCACCACGGATCCGTTGCGGATCCGCGCGGTGACGTTCCGCGTCACGGCCGGGGCGCCGGGCGAGGTGAAGTCGAGCGAGTCGACGTCGTAACTGAGCACGTGCGGGTATCCGGCCCGCCGGGCCAGTCTCTGAACGAGCGGCGTCGCGTACTGGGTACGGGAGGGCCGGAACCAGGTCCCGATGGAGCCGGTGAGCCGGCGCAGCCGGTCCGCGCAGCCGGTGATCTCGGCGTACGCCTCCGGCTCCGTCAGCGCGGAGATGTCGATGTGGCGCTGGGTGTGGTTGCCGAGGTCGTGGCCGCCGTCGAGGATGCGGCGGGCCATCCGGGGGTGCTCGTCGAGCCAGCTGCCGACGGCCAGGACGGTGATCCTGGCCCCGGCCCGTTCGGCCTCGGCGAGCACGGCGGTGGCCTGTCCGGGGTCGCCCTGGCCGTGGAAGGTGAGCGCGACCTTCGGCCGGTCCCGGGGGCCGTGGGTGACCTCGCCGGGCTGGGCCGGGGCCAGGA
>NZ_JBJHPC010000151.1:0-13304 GCF_045257485.1 Streptomyces sp. YS-3
CCTTCGCCACCGCGCGCAGGGCCGTCAGCAGGGGGGTCACCGCGGGCTCGTGGCGCAGGGGGATGTCCATGCCGTCCACCTCCACCGGGACGCCCGCCGCCGTCAGGGCGCGGCGCAGGGACGGCAGGGCGCGGGTGCCCGCGCGGGTGAGGACGGCGATGTCGTGCCACGGGACGCCCTCCTCCAGATGGGCGCGCCGGATGATGTCGGCGATGTTCTCCAGTTCCGTGGAGGCCGTCGGGTACGTGTACGCCTCGACGCGCCCGCCCGCGCGCACCGGCGCGAGGTCGCGGTGGGCCCGTACCTTCTCGAACGGCAGACGCGGCATCGGCATCCGACGGGTCAGCAGCCGGGTCGCCGCCAGCAGCTTCTCCCCGGAGCGGCGGGACGTCGTCAGCACCTCGACCGGCGCCGGGGCGCCGTCCGCCCGCCGAAACGTGTCCGGAAAGTCGAGGATCCCGTTGACGTCCGCGCCCCGGAACGCGTAGATCGACTGGTCCGGGTCGCCGAAGGCGACCAGCGTGCGGCCACCGCCCGCGAGGGCCCGCAGCAGGCGGACCTGAGCCGGGTCGGTGTCCTGGTACTCGTCGACGAACACCGCGTCGTACGCATCGGCCGGAGCGGGCCCGTGCGGCGGGGCGGAGGAGGAGACGTGGGACGACGTGCCGGAGTGCGGGGCGCGCTCGGCGAGCAGCACCGCCCGGTGGACCAGCTCCGCGTAGTCCAGTACACCCTGGAGGTCGAGGACATCGAGATATTCGGCCAAGAACGCGGCAGCCGCACGCCAGTCGGGCCGGCCGGTGCGCCGGGCGAAGTCGGCCAGCGCGTGCGGCCCGAGGCCCAGCTCGCGGCTGCGGGCGAGCACCGCGCGCACCTCGTCGGCGAAGCCGCGTGTGGTCAGACAGGCGCGCAGTTCGTCGGGCCAGCGCACGGAGGCGAGCCCCTCGCGCTCCAGGCCGAGCTGCCCGGCCAGCAGATCGCGTACGGCCACGTCCTGCTCGGGGCCGGAGAGCAGCCGCAGCGGCTCCGCGAACAGGTCGGCGTCCTGGTGGGCGCGGACCAGGGCGTAACAGTAGGAGTGGAAGGTGGTGGCCTGCGGGCCGCGGGCGCCGCCGAGCCGCAGCGCCATGCGGTCGCGCAGTTCCACCGCGGCCCGGCGGCTGAAGGTGAGGACGAGGATGCGCTCGGGGTCCGCCCCGGCGGCCACCCGGGCCGCGACCGCCTCCACGAGCGTGGTGGTCTTGCCGGTGCCCGGACCGGCCAGGACGAGCAGCGGCCCGTGCGCGTGGTCAACCACCGCCCGCTGATGTGCGTCCAGCAAAGGGGGGTCCACCGGCCTCAGCGGGGTACGTACCAGTCGGTACGCGCCGGCGGACCGCCGTCGTACCTGGGGGTACGTCGTACGCCCGGTGAAGGAGGAGGAGCTCACGTGGATCGCCGGTCCTGGTGGGTGTGCTGGTGATGAGGGTGCGGACGGGGGCCGTGCCGACTGTCGACGGTACGCCGAAGCGCGGCCGGGACGCAGCGAGTCATCCGTACGGGCCTGCGGTCGCCCCCGGTGGCGGCCGATGGCCGAAGCTGTCAGATATGAGCCGCCTCGCCGCCGACCTCGCGTTCCGCGCCCGTCCGCGCGGTCCCCGCCATGTCCTCGGCGTCCCCGGAACGGCTCCCGGGGCCCCGCTCGCCGCCGTCCCAGCGCGCGCGGCGCATGTCGAGGCGCGGCAGATGCCCCTCGGCGGCCCGGCCCGCCCCGCGCAGCGGCGTGGACTCCTCCCGGTAGTGACCAAGGGCACGCAGCTCGTGGCCGGGCAGCAGCGCGCCGTCCGCGCGCACCACGCGCCACCAGGGCGCGGCGGCCCCGTACAGCGCCATGACGCGGCCGACCTGCCGGGGGCCGCCCTCACCCAGCCACTCGGCGACGTCCCCGTACGTCATCACCCGGCCGGGCGGGATCTGCTCGGCGACGTCCAGCACCCTTTCGGCATACTCCGGGAGTTCCGGCAGCTCATCGCTCACCCGGTCCATCCTGCCGTACGCCACCGACAGTGCGGCCGGAAGCGGACTCCCACCGACCGCGCGCACCAGGGGCGCCAGGGGCGCGCCGCACGGCGTACGTCCCCCCGGCGCACCCTGATGCCTCCCGCCGGGGGCCGGTCATGCCACCATCATCCGGGCGGTGACCGGTGATACGAGAGCACGAAGAGCAGACCGAAGACCAGAGCGGCGAGACAGCGGACCAGACGGCGAAGGAGCGGGGCGTGCAGCCACCCGAAGCGGCGGCCGGCAGCACCCCGGAGACGGGGGCGCGGTCCGACGTACCCGCCTCCGGCGCGCAGGCCTCCTCCGCGTCCGGCCCGGAAGCGGAGTCCCAGCGCCCGGCCGGGCCCTCCCCCGCGTCCGGCGCCAGGACCGCGTCGGTGCCGCCCACGGGCGCGACGGCCGTCTCCGCGCCCCACGGGGGGGCTCGGAAGGACTTCGAGGCGTGCGAGAGCGCGGGCACCATCGAGCGTGTCTCCGTGGACGAGCCGCTGCTCCCCGCGCGCGTGCACCGCCCCTCCGACCTCGTACGCCTGATCAGCGGTGTGCTGGCCATCGCGATCGTGCTCACCATCGCCGCCATCGCGCACCACACCACCTCGGGCCTCGAACAGGACATCAGCAAGGGCTCGGACCAGGCGCCGGACGTCCTGATCCGGCTGGCCGGTCTGGTCTCCTCCATCGCCGTGCTGATCCTGCCGGTCGCCTTCGCCATCGAGCGGCTGATCAAACGCGACGGGCTGCGCATCGCGGACGGTGTGCTCGCGGCCGTGCTCGCCCACGGCGCGGCCCTCGCCACCGATCTGTGGGTGGCCAAGTCGGCGCCCGAGTCGATCACCAGCGCGCTCACCCAGCAGTCCGGCACGGGCGGTCTCACCGACCCCGTGCACGGCTATCTCGCCCCGGTCATCGCCTATATGACGGCCGTCGGCATGGCCCGCCGGCCACGCTGGCGGGTCGCGCTCTGGGCGGTCCTGCTGCTCAACTCCTTCGCGGTGCTCGTCGGCGGCCAGACGACCGCCTTCTCGATCCTCGTCACGGTCCTGATCGGCTGGACCGTGGCGTACGGAACGCTGTACGCGGTGGGCTCGCCCAATGTCCGGCCCACCGGCCAGACCCTTCTGGCCGGACTGCGGAACGTGGGCTTCCGGCCGCTCACCGCCATGCGCGCCGAGGACGTCCCGGACTCCATGGAGCAGGGCGACCGGGGGCGGCGCTACTTCGTCACCCTGGAGGACGCGCCGCCGCTCGACGTCACCGTCGTCGACCGCGAACAGCAGGCCCAGGGCTTCTTCTACCGGGTGTGGCGGCGGCTGACCCTGCGCTCCATCACCACCCGGCGCTCCATCCAGTCGTTGCGCCAGGCCCTGGAGCAGGAGGCGCTGCTCGCCTACGCGGCGATCGCCGCCGGGGCCCACGCGCCGAAGCTCATCGCCACCTCCGAGCTGGGCCCGGACGCCGTGATGCTGGTGTACGAGCACACCGGGGGGCGCTCCCTGGACTCGCTGGACGACAAGGAGATCACCGACGACCTGATGCGCAGCGCCTGGCGGCAGGTGCGCGCGCTGCAGTCGCGGCGCATCGCCCACCGCCGGCTGGCGGGCGACGCGATCCTGGTGGATCGTTCCGGCACGGTCATCCTCACGGATCTGCGCGGCGGCGAGATCGCGGCCGGCGACGTGGTCCTGCGCATGGACATCGCCCAGCTCCTGGTCACCCTGGGGCTGCGGGTCGGCGCCGAGCGCGCGGTCGCCGCCGCGGTGGAGGTGCTCGGACCCGACACCGTCGCCGACAGCCTGCCGCTCCTCCAGCCGATCGCGCTGACCCGCTCCACGCGCGCGACGCTCCGCCGCCTGGCGCGCGAGCAGGCGCAGCGCGAGCGCGAGGCCGTCATCGAGGCGTCGCTCGCGGCCAAGGAGGCGCGCGCCGCCGAGGCGGCTCAGGCCAGGCAGCGCGAGGCCGCCACGGCGAGCGTCCCCGAGGAGCAGCCGCTCGCCGCCGGGGAGGAGCGCAAGGCCGTACGGGCCGAGAACAAGGCCGTCCGCGCCGAGAAGAAGGCCGAGAAGGAGGCCATCGACGAGGCGCTGGAGAACGCGCGCGAGGAGGATCTGCTCACCCAGATCCGTGCCCAGGTGCTGCTGATCCGCCCGCAGGCGCCGGTGGAGCCGGTGCGCCTGGAGCGCATCAAGGTGAAGACGCTGCTGACGTTCGTCGCCGGGGCCATCGCCGCGTACTACCTGCTGGTGCAGATCACCCACATCAAGTTCGGCGATCTCGTCGCGAACGCGCAGTGGGGCTGGGTGGCGGCTGCCGTGCTCTTCTCGGCGCTCTCCTACCCGGCGGCGGCGGCGAGCCTGCTGGGCTTCGTCCCGGAGAAGGTGCCGTTCGCGCGGGCCGTGATCGCGCAGGTCGCGGGCTCGTTCGTGAAGCTGGTCGCCCCGGCGGCGGTCGGCGGTGTGGCCCTCAACACCCGGTTCCTCCAGCGCGCCGGGGTCCGCCCGGGTCTCGCGGTGGCGAGCGTCGGCGCCTCCCAGCTCTTCGGGCTCGCCTCGCACATCTCGCTGCTGCTGGTGTTCGGCTATGTGACGGGCACCGAGAAGACCCCGGACCTCTCCCCCTCCCGGACCGTGATCGCGGGTCTGCTGACGGCCGCCGTGCTGATCCTGGTGGTCACCGCCATCCCCTTCCTGAGGAAGTTCGTCGTCACCCGGGTGCGGTCGCTGTTCGCCGGTGTGGTGCCGCGCATGCTGGACGTGCTCCAGCGGCCCCAGAAGCTGCTCACCGGCCTCGGCGGCATACTGCTGATCACCGGCACCTTCGTGATGTGCCTGGACGCCTCCATCCGGGCCTTCGGATCGGGCACCAACTCACTCAGCTACGCGAGCGTGGCGGTCGTCTTCCTCACCGCCAACGCGCTGGGCTCGGCCGCCCCGACGCCGGGCGGTGTCGGCGCGGTGGAGCTGGCGCTCTCCACGGCCCTGACCATCGCGGGCCTGCCGGCCGAGACGGCCGCCTCCGCCGTGCTGCTCTACCGGCTGCTCACCTTCTGGCTGCCGGTGCTGCCGGGGTGGCTGTGCTTCAACTACCTGACCCGCAGGGGCGAGCTCTGACCGTGTCCGGTGCATGGCCCTGCCACCCGCATGGCCTGCGGTTTCGCGCGGGCCGCGGCTGACGGGCCCACGATGGGGAGCATGGAGAACCCCGCCGCCCCGCGTGCCGCCTCTCTCGCCACCGCCGCCGCCGCGCTGCTGCTCGCCGCCACCGGATGCTCCGACAGCGGGACCGGGGAGTCGTCCCCGGCCAAGGCCTCGTCGCTGGCCTCCCAGAAGCTGACCTGGAAGAAGTGCGGCGCGCCCTCCCAGGCGGAGGGGACCGGGGACGCGCCCTCGCCGCCGCCCGGCGGGGGCGAGTGGAAGTGCGCCACCCTGCGCGTGCCCCTCGACTACGACAAGCCCGGCGCCGGGTCCGTCGAACTCGCGCTCATCCGGGCCGAGGCCCTCGACAAGAACAGACGCATCGGATCGCTGATCTTCAACTTCGGCGGACCGGGCGGCTCCGGGGTGACCACCCTGCCCTCCGCCGCGGGCGACTACGACAAGCTCAGGGCCCGCTACGACCTGGTGAGCTTCGACCCGCGCGGGGTCGGCTCCAGCGCCCCCGTCCAGTGCGAGAACGACAACCAGCTCGACCGCTACTTCGCCCAGGACTTCACCCCCGACGACGCGGCCGAGGAGCAGTCCCTCACCGGGCACATGAAGGCGTTCGCCGCGACCTGCCAGTCCAACTCGGGACGGGTCCTGCCCCATGTCGGCACCACCAGCGCCGCGCGCGACATGGACCTGATGCGCCAGGTCCTGGGCGACGACAAGCTGTACTACTTCGGCATCTCCTACGGAACCGAACTGGGCGGGGTGTACGCCCACTTGTTCCCCAAGAACGTCGGCCGGGCCGTCTTCGACGCCGTCGTCGACCCCACCAGCACCGCCGAGCAGGGCGCGCTCGGGCAGGCGAAGGGCTTCCAGCTCGCCCTCGACAACTTCGCCCAGGACTGCGTGGACCGCGGCGACAAGTGCCAGCTGTCCGGGGCGAACGTGAAGGAGGTCGAGGCCGGGGTCGTCAAGCTCCTCGCCGACCTCGACAAGCAGCCCATCCCGGGCAGCGGCATCCGCATGCTGACGCAGACCGAGGCCACCAACGGCATCGCCCAGGCCCTCTACTCCAAGGAGTACTGGCAGCTCCTGGAACAGGGCGTCGACGAGGCGCAGGGCGGGAACGGCTCCCTGCTCCTCGCCCTGTCCGACGCGATGAACGGCCGGGCCAAGGACGGCACGTACAGCAACATCCAGGCGGCCAACACCGCCATCAACTGTGCTGATTTCAAGGACCGCTACTCGGTGGACCAAACGAAGGCCAGGCTCCCGGAGTTCCGCAAGGCGTCCCCCGTCTTCGGTGACTTCCTCGGCTGGGGCATGATCAGCTGCACCGCCTGGCCGGTGCCGGGCCAGTGGAGCACCCCCGACGTGAGCGCGCCCGGCGCGGCGCCCATCGTCGTCGTCGGCAACACCGGCGACCCCGCCACGCCATACGAGGGCGCCAGGCACATGGTGGAGAAGCTCGGAGCGGGTGTCGGGGTGGAGCTGACGTACAAGGGGCAGGGCCACGGCGCGTACAACAGCGGCAGCAAGTGCGTGCAGGACGCGGTGAACACGTATCTGCTGGACGGCAGGGCCCCGGCGGCCGGCACGGTCTGCCAGTAGCCCCGGGGCCGTGCGGGACGGACTCGCGAAGGCGTTGTCAGTGGGCCCGCCTACGATGACCGGACGTGATTCGCTTGATCCGATTCCGCGGACCGGACCGGCCTGACGTGCCGGTCCGCGGCGGGCCCGTGGGGGGCGTCCATGAACATTTTCGTACGTGTACGGCTACGTGCAGGGGTACGTGCAGGCGTACGTGCGCGGGCAGGAGCGGCGGCGGTCGTCGCCGTGCTGGCGGCCGGGCTCCTGGCGGGCTGCGACTCCGGCGGGAAGAGTCCGGACACGAGCGCCGCGCCGACGAGCACGGCCTCCGCCGCGCCCCGGCCGGACTCCGACGCCAAGGCGCGGGCGCTCCCCGAAGCGCTCACCGGGCAGCGGCCCAAGTGGAGTTCGTGTACGAGCCCGGGATGGCAGTGCGCCGAGGTCAAGGTGCCGCTGGACTACACGAAACCGGCCGGTGACACCATCTCCCTCGCGCTCGTGCGCAAGCAGGCGCGCGACAAGGACAAGCGGATCGGCTCGCTGCTCTTCGACTTCGGCGGACCCGGCGGCTCGGGCGTCGAGATCCTGCCCCGGGCCGCGAAGACCTACAGCTCCCTCAACTCCCGTTACGACCTGGTGGGCTTCGACCCGCGCGGCGTCGCCAAGAGCTCCGGCGTGGTGTGCCGGGACGACAAGGAGCAGGCGGACGCCGAGCGGCGGATCGACGCCACCCCGGACACCGCCGCCGAGGAGGCGGCCTTCCTCAAGGACGGCGCGGACGTCGGAGCGGGCTGCGCACGCCGCTCCGGGAAGGTCCTGCCGTACGTCTCGACAAGCAACGCGGCCCGGGACATGAACCTGCTCCGCCAGGTCCTCGGCGACACGAAGCTCAACTACTTCGGAATATCGTACGGAACCGAACTGGGCGGCACCTACGCCCACTTGTTCCCGCGCCAGGTGGGGCGCACCGTGCTGGACGCGGTGGTCGACCCGACCGCCGACGCGGTGGGCCACGCCCGCAACCAGGCCACCGGCTTCCAGCGGGCGCTCGACGACTACCTCAAGTCGACCGGCCAGGACCCGAAGCAGGGCACCCAGCGGATCGCGGAGCTGCTCTCGCGGCTCGACGAACGGCCGCTGCCGACATCGAGCGGGCGCGAGCTCAGCCAGACCCTCGCGCTGACCGGCATCGTCATGCCCCTCTACTCCAAGGAGAACTGGCCCTACCTCACCCAGGCGCTCGCGGAAGTGCGGGAGCGCGGCACCGGCGATCTGCTGCTCGCGATGGCCGACTCGTACAACGACCGGTCCAAGGACGGCCACTACGGGACGCAGAGCCACGCGCAGCGGGCGATCTCCTGCGACGACAGCAGGGTCCGGCCGACCGCGGCGCAGGCGAAGGCGCTGCTGCCCGAGTTCCGTCGCATATCGCCGGTCTTCGGGGAGTTCCTGGCCTGGGACACGGCCGGCTGGTGTGCGAACTGGCCGGTGCCGGGCGAGCGGGACGTTCCGGAGGCGAGCGCCCCGGGGGCGGGCCCGGTCCTGGTGGTGGGCACCACCGGCGACCCGGCGACCCCGTACGAGGGCGCGAGGAAGATGGCGCGGAAGCTGGGCCCGGGAGTGGGGGTGCTGCTGACCAACAAGGGCGAGGGCCATGGCGCGTACACGCAGGGCAACACCTGTGTGAGGCGGACCGTCGACGCGTATCTGCTGGAGGGCAAAGTGCCGGCGGACGGGACCGTCTGCTCGTCCTGACGGACCGGGCGGGGCCTGGCTCCGGTCCGGCGGGGCGGCCGTCAGGCGCGGGCGCGCTTGAGGGTGCGCAGGATCAGCCACTGGTCGCCCCACGCCATCGCCGTGCCGAGCACCGCCATCACGACGCCGACGACGAGGCTGCCGCTCGCCGCGCCCATCGCGAGGCCGGCGAGGCCGAGACCGAAGCGGACCGCGAAGCGCAGGGCGAGCAGCCCGAGGGCCAGCAGGCGGGTGCGCTTGTTCTTCCAGAGCGCCTTCATGTAGCGCATGCGGGCCCTCAGGACGGTGAACGTGAGGGCGATGTTCACGACGGCCACGACCGGGATCAGCCAGTAGACGACGGGGTAGGCGCGGGCGATGTCGAAGATCCCGGCGAAGCAGCCGACCAGCGGGAAGTACCAGTTGGGGAGGCCCTTGATCTCCGGCTGCGGGGCGCTCCGCGCCAGTGCCGCGGTCTCGGTCCGGACCTCGGCCGTCATCGTAAGGACCTGGTTCTCGACTGCCACCGTGCTCATCACAGTGCCCCCTTCGCGTGCGCTCTCCTGCTGACAGAAAGAAGCTTCGCTCAGGGGGCACCGGCCACGGCAGAGATGACCGTCCTCGGTCCCGCGGGACAAATGTCCTACGGGACGGGACGAGGATCAGTAGACGGGCTTCTCCGGCTCGATCTGGTGGACCCAGCCGATCACGCCGCCGCCGACGTGGACCGCGTCCGCGAAGCCCGCGGACTTCAGGACCGCGAGCACCTCGGCCGAGCGGACGCCCGTCTTGCAGTGCAGCACGATGCGCTTGTCCTGCGGCAGGTCCTGGAGGGCGTTGCCCATCAGGAACTCGTTCTTGGGGATCAGCCGGGCGCCCGGGATGGAGACGATCTCGTACTCGTTCGGCTCGCGGACGTCGATGATCTCGATCTGCTCGTCGGCGTCGATCCACTCCTTGAGCTGCTTGGGAGTGATGGTCGAGCCGAGCGCCGCCTCCTGGGCCTCCTCGGACACGACGCCGCAGAAGGCCTCGTAGTCGATGAGCTCGGTGACGGTCGGGTTCTCGCCGCAGACCGCGCAGTCGGGGTCCTTGCGGACCTTCACCTGGCGGTACTGCATCTCCAGGGCGTCGTAGATCATCAGTCGGCCGACGAGCGGCTCGCCGATGCCCGCGAGGAGCTTGATCGCCTCGTTGACCTGGATGGAGCCGATGGACGCGCAGAGCACGCCCAGGACGCCGCCCTCGGCGCAGGAGGGCACCATTCCCGGCGGCGGGGGCTCGGGGTAGAGGCAGCGGTAGCAGGGGCCGTGCTCGGACCAGAAGACCGAGGCCTGGCCGTCGAAGCGGTAGATCGAACCCCATACGTACGGCTTGTTCAGCAGCACGCACGCGTCGTTGACGAGGTAGCGGGTGGCGAAGTTGTCCGTGCCGTCGACGATCAGGTCGTACTGGCTGAAGATGTCCATCACGTTGTCGGCCTCAAGCCGCTCTTCGTGCAGGACCACGTTCACGTACGGGTTGATGCCGAGCACCGAGTCCTTGGCGGAGACGGCCTTGGAGCGGCCGATGTCCGCCTGGCTGTGGATGATCTGGCGCTGCAGGTTCGACTCGTCGACCTCGTCGAACTCGACGATGCCGAGCGTGCCGACACCGGCGGCGGCCAGGTACATCAGGGCCGGCGAGCCGAGGCCGCCGGCGCCCACACAGAGCACCTTGGCGTTCTTCAGCCGCTTCTGCCCGTCCATCCCGACATCGGGAATGATCAGGTGACGCGAGTACCTGCGGACCTCGTCTACGGTGAGCTCGGCAGCCGGCTCGACCAAGGGTGGCAGCGACACGTGAACCTCTATTACGCAGTCGGTCGGTATGTCAGTACGGTTGTTCTCTCCGTAACACTGCCACGCCACTTCTCATTCCGAGATACATGGTCCGATACGCGAGACGATTTCGTCCCAGTAGCCGGGCAGCGTCTCAAATGGGTTCATTTGTCCGCCGCCGTCACCGCGGTCGGTGAAGTAGATCGTTCCCGCGCCCTGCCAGCGGGCGATCCGCAGCGCCTCGTCGAGATGGGTGCGGGGCACTCCGTGGACGAAGTGGCAGAAGCGCTCCGCCGGGTGGTCGGCGGTCCACTCGGCCACCTGGGACCAGCGGTACTCGCTCCACGGACCGCTGAAGGTGACCAGCTGGTCGGCGCTCTCCGCGTAGCCCGGGTACGGCTGGGCGCCCTGGCCGAGGACCAGGTGGGCGCCCTCGCGCAGGGCCCGCAGGGTGGACACCGTGCGCCGCACCGCGGGCAGGTCGTCCCGGTCCGTGGGACAGCGGTCCAGCAGGAAGCCGTCGACGCGGTACCAGTCGAGGAAGCGGTGCGCGTCGGAGATCTGCTGTCCGAAGGGCCGTGTGCCGTACGCGGTGTCGAGGTGGCCGAGCACGCGGATGCCCGCGTTGCGCAGCTTTCCGGCGGCCTCCAGGCAGTGCGGGTCCGGCAGGGTGCCCGGCCCGTTCGCCACGTTCAGGACCGCCCAGTGCAGCGGTGTGCCGGGGCGGGTCAGCTCGGCCCACTCGACCGGGGCGACCAGGGGGTGCGCGCAGCCGGGGACGCCGAAGCCGAGCCGCCCCGAGGTCGCCGCGCGCGGGGCGCCGGTGCGGGTCAGATGCGGCACGCCGCCTCCATCCAGATGTCGGCGAGGGACTCCTCCAGGTTGATCCGGGGCCGCCAGCCGAGCCGGTCGCGCGCGGTGCGGACGTCGGCCTGCTGCCAGCTGCCGCAGCCGTCGGGGTACGGGGCGGGGGGCGCCGCCAGATGCTCCATGACGGCGTCGGCGGACGGGCGGGGCGCGCCGATGACGCCCGGGCGCAGGCCGGGGCCGGCGTCCAGCTCGTGCAGCGCGCCGCCGTACCCGGCGACCCGGGCGAGGACGGCGGCGGCGTCGCGCAGCTTGACCGAGCGGCCGGTCCCGATGTTGACGACGCCCTGGGCGGCCGAGAGGGAGGCGGCGTGCACGGCCCGGGCCACGTCGCGGACGTCGACGAAGTCGCGCTGCACGCCGAGCCCGGCGAGCTTGAGTTCCCCGTCGCCGGACTGCATGGCGCGGCGCATCGCCTCGGCGAGGCGGCCGAGCGGGGATCCGGCGGGGGTGCCGGGGCCGACCGGGGAGAAGACCCGCAGCACGATGGCGTCCAGACCGGAGCCGAGGACCAGCTCGGTACCGGCGAGCTTGCTCACGCCGTACGGGCCGCCGGGGCGCGGCACGGCGTCCTCGGCGGTGGAGGAGCCCGGCTGGGAGGGACCGTATTCGGAGGCGCAGCCGAGCTGGACGAGCCGGGCGCCGCAGCCGCTGCGGCGCAGAGCCTCGCAGACGGTGGCGACGGCGACGGTGTTGTGCCGGGTCAGTTCGCGGGCGCCGCCCCGGGTGGCGCCGGCGCAGTTGATCACGACCCCGGGGTGGACGGCGTCCAGGAAGCGGGTGAGGGCCCCCGGGCTGCCGGAGGCGAGGTCGAACCGTACGTCGGCGTCGTCGCCGCGTCCGAGCGCGGTGAGCTGCACGGCCGGGTCGGCGAGCAGGCGGTCGGCGACGAAACGGCCCAGGTATCCGTTGGCACCGAGCAGTAGCACCCTCATCGCACGGCCTTTCCGTGCGGTCGGCGGCAGGCCGGGGGCAGGGCGGTCATGTGTCTCGTTCTCCTTCGGGCATGCACGCGCGTCAGCGCGTGTGGTGCTGTGCGGGGGTCGGTGGGGGTACGGAGTGGGCCGAGGCGCGGGCGAGGACCGCGGTGGCCCGGGCGAGCAGGACGAGGGCGGCGAGGCCGCAGACGGCCGCCGGGACGGCGCCCGCGCCGGCCGCCTCGACGGCGGCGGTCACCGGGCGGGCGAGGGCGCCGCAGCCGGGCAGCCGGCCGGAGAGCACCAGCGCGAGGGCGGCGGCCTCCGCGCAGGCCGCCGCGCGCAGCGCCGCGTTGGCGGCGGGCGCGTGGCCGTGCAGGGCGAGCAGCCGCGCCAGGAAGAGCAGCGCGCCGGGCGCGGCGGCGGACGCGAACGAGCCGTGCCCGTACGCGAGTCGGCCGGTCAGCAGGACGGCGGTCAGCGCGGTCAGGAACAGGGCGACCGTGCCGAGCAGCAGGGGGCGGGAGCGGTCGGCGAACTCCCGCAGGCCGCGGCTGGTGGTGAGGCCGCGCCGGGCGCGTACGGCGAATTGGCGGGCGCACCAGCCGGCGGGGGCGACGGCCAGGGCGAGGCCGACGGCCGCCGCCGGGTCGGCGCCCCAGCCGTCGGGCGCGCCGGGGCCGCCGTCCGGGCCGCCCGCGACCAGCGCGTCCAGGAGGCCGTTGCCCGCGACGGCGTAGACGGCGAGCCAGAGTGCCCACGGCACTCCGGCGCCGCGTCCGGTCCGCAGGGGGCCGCACCGGACGGCGTACGCGAGGGCGGCGCCGACGGCGGCGGCCCCGGCGGCGATCACGGCGGGGCGCGCGCCGCCGACGGTGAGCCGGGCCGCCGTCACGGTGAGCGCGCACAGGGCGCCGGGCAGCAGCGCCCGCAGCACCCGGAACACCCGCCCGGCGGGCCGGGGCGCGGGTTCCAGGTCGTGGCGCGGCGGTTCGGTGCCGCGCGGCACGCGCGCGTAGAGCTCCTCGGCGAGCGAGAACACGTCCCGGTGCCGGAAACGGGCGGCGGTCCGGTCGGTCACCCCGTGCGCTTCGAGCCCGGCGGCGATCTCCAGCGGGTCGACGGCCCGCTCGCACAGGTCCCGGTGCCGGTGCATGAGCGCCTTGACGGGGTCGGCGGGGCCTCTGCGGGGG
>NZ_JBJHPC010000152.1:0-13296 GCF_045257485.1 Streptomyces sp. YS-3
GATGAAGAGGATGGTCTCGCGGTCGTCCTGGGAGGCGGCGAGCTGGCGGTCGAGGTCGATCCAGGAGTAGACGTCGTAGTCGGATCCGGCGAGTGCGAAGCGGGCGGCCTGACGGGTCCAGGTGCCCTTGGAGTCCAGCAGTGCGGTGGCTGCCTGGCGGCCGAGGGTGGCGGCGACGGCGAGGTCGTCGTTGCCGAGGGCCTGTTCCGCCCGGGATATGAGGTCCTTGGTGGCCTGGGCGGTCTGCTGAGCCTGGGAGCGCTTGTTCAGGGCGGCCACGCGCTCGCTCTGGTCCAGCAGGGCCAGTTGGGCTGCTTCCTTCATGCCTTGCAGTCGGTCGGTCTCCAGGGCGGCGGCCTCGGCAGCGCGGGCGTTTCTTTCTACCTCCAGGGCGTCCGCCACAGCCTGAGTGGCGAGGTTGGCTGCCTTCACGGCCTCGTCGGCGTAGGCGGTGGACTTGTTGGCGAAGTCGATGGCCTGGCCGGCGTACTTGACGGCTTCCTCTGCCGCGTCGGCGGCCTTCTCCGCGTGTGCGGCAGCGGATCTGGCCGCGGTGTTGGCGGCGCGCGCGGCTCGGGCGGCGGTCGAGGCCAGCGCTTGAGCCGTGGAGGCAGCGTTGGTCGCCTGGTTGGCGGCGGAGGAGGCGATCTCGGCCTGGCGCTTGGCTTCGACTGCCTCGCCCTGGGCAACACCTGACGCTTCGGCTGCCTGGGCGGAGGCCTTGGCGGCGGCGGCGGCGTCGCGGGCGGCGTCGGCGGCTGCCCGGCCGGCGCCGGCGGACTGGTCCGACGCGGTGGCCGCCTCGTCGGCCGCCTTGGCCGCGCTGCTGGCCTTCGCAGCGGCCTCGCGGGCGGCGACGGCGGCATTCTTCGCCTCTTCCGTCCTCGACGCGTCCTTCGACGCGGCGATCGCGGCGTTGTAGGCGCGTGTGGCAGCCGATCCGGCGGCGGCCGCTGCCTGGGAGGCCGCGGTGGCCGCCCAGGACGCCCGCTGCGAGGCCTGGACCGCGGCGGAGGAGGCACGGATCGCGGTCCGGGCGGCGGACGCGGCGCCGCTGGCGGCGGTAGCGGCCTGACGAGCCGCCTCTGCGGACCTGCGGACGTCGTCTCTTGCCTGCTCGGCTTCGGCCGCAGCCGTTTGAGCCTTCTCCTGGGCCTGGCTCGCTGCTGTCGTCGCACGCGCGGAAGCCTCGACGGCCAGGTCGGTCTGCTCCCGCGCCCGTGCGCTCTCACGCTCAACGATGGCGACCAACTGCGCGATGCCGGCGGCTTCCTGGTCGCGGGCCCGCGCGATGTGCTGGCCGGTGTCGAGGTACCACTGCACGTCGTCCGCGGTCCCGCTCAGGGCCCGGTTGGCGTACTTCTTGAGCTCCGGGCCGGCCGTGGCGAGGCCGCTGATGATCTCGACCCGCATGTCCTCCAGCCTGGCGTTGTACTGGGTGGTGAGCAGGAACTGCTCCAGCGCCTGGTCCGTTCCGGCGGTCAGCGCGGCGTTGCCGTCGCGCTTGACGCTCTTTCCGCCGTTGGCCATCACGCTGAGGGTCGACACCCGCATGTCCTCGGTGACCGAGAAGCGGAACCCGTCCTTGACGAACGCGGATATCACCTCGTCACCACCATTGAGGGCCGCGCTGACGTCCCTGCGAACGCTCTTGCCCCCGTTGCCGAGGTAGGTGAAGGCGGCGACGCGGTTATCGATCCGCGTCGCCCTCGGCAGCTCGTCGGTGAGGAATCTCGTGATGTCCTGGTCGGTGCCGCTCAGCGCATAGGAAGCCGCCGCCTTGACCGAACGGCCACCCAGGATCCATGCCTTGACGACCTTGGCACGGTCCGTGTCCGGAAGAGCCAGAGCGTCGCCGGCCGCACCGGCGCCGGCGGCGGCCCGTACGGGTGCGGTGAACAGCCAGGGAGTGGACACAGTTGCTGCAGCCGCCGCAGCAGCTGTAGTGAAACGGCGCCGACTCCAAAATGTTTCCTGCATAGAAGAACCTTTCTGATTGCGATTCCTCGAGGTCGAGGTCGAATCCCGCTCGGAACTTCTCGCCGGAACGGCGATGGCCTGACTTTACACAGCGCACGCGTCATGGAAACACCTGGATGGAGCCCCAAATGGGTTCCCCGACTGGAAGATGGCCGAATCTCGCCCTCAATTTTCGAAAAACTGCCACAACCCTGCATGGCGTGACGAACATCACATTCCCGATAGAGGATTCGGGCGCTATACATCGAGAGATTCTCTTGGTTTGATGGCGCATGGCTGCCTTCCTCCGGGAGATCGTCAGCCACTGAACGGGCGCCGCCTATTTACATTTCCACGACATCGGTCAGCCAGCCCTGACCGAGCGCGCACCGAAACTCCTTTACCTCATTCCGACAATGCGCGCTCACGCGCGTTCCGAACACCTGAATCGACACTGGGGGTAAAAATGAAGGTACGTAGCACCATCCTGCGGATCACCGCCATAGCTGTCAGTGCAGCGGCTCTGGCCTGGGTCGCGCTCCCCGGAGGAGTGACCGGTGGATCCAGCCCCGAGGGTCTCGCAACAAAGGCGATCTCCGATGAGGGCCCGGGTTACGCCATCGAAGACTTCGCCTACCCCAACGCCGACAAAATCCTCGCCGAGCAGAAGATCAAGCTCAAGAGAGGAAACGGGCACATCCTCCTCACCCAGTGCACCGGCGCACCTGAATTGATGGGAAGTTTTCTCCCACAAGAACGAGAGAGTCTGCTTCCGGGTCACCGGGGACAAGGGATACCTGAGTCTGGAGATCCCGGCGGTCTTCGGAGTGAAGGGAAACAACTATGCCGCCCAGGTCGCGATGACCACCGGCACCGAGGAAAAGACGTTCACCGTCGACAAGAATGCCTGGACCGCCGTGGGCGAGACCGCGGACGAGCAGGGCCGCGATTTCATGCTGATGGAAATCCGCACCAGCAAGTAGCACCGGCCCGCGCCCACCACCACCGGCACCGCTCCCTTGAATCCGTAGGCCGAGGAGCCGACCTGCGCCACGGCCGTTCGCGAGACCACGCCCGCTCGCCCTGCCTGAGAAGGACACACGTGTCTGTATTCCGCCCGCGCGCTGCGCGGACCCCCGGCCTACTGGCCACCTCTTCCCTGCTCTCGACGGCCCTGATAACCGCCACCCCCGCCACCGCGGTCTCCGGCCCCGAAACCGCCGCCGGCGCACACCCGTACGCCATCCGGCTCAGCGTCGGCGACGAGCCCAACGCCCGCGCCTGCACCGGAGCACTGGTCGACCGTTTCTGGGTCCTGACCGCCGCGAGCTGCTTCGCCGCCACCCCCGGAAGCACAGTCTCGGCCGGCACGCCGACCCTCAAGACCACCGCGACGCTCAGCGACGGCAAGGCCGTCGACGTCACCGAGGTCGCACCGCGCAGCGACCGGGACGCCGCCCTCCTGCGCCTTGCCACCCCGGTCACTACGATCACGCCCGCCCCCCTCGCCAGCGCAGCCCCGGCGACCGGTACCGAGCTGACCGCCGCCGGGTTCGGCCGTACGAAGAACGAATGGGTGCCGGACAAGCTCCACATCGGCGCCTTCACCCTCGACTCCGCCGCCTCCACCACCCTCGCCATCACCGGCAAGGGCGCCGACGCGATCTGCAAAGGCGACACCGGCGGCTCGCTCCTCAATGCTTCCGGCCAGATCATCGCGGTCAACTCCCGCTCCTGGCAGGGCGGCTGCCTCGGAATGCCGGCAACCGAGACCCGTACGGGTGCGATCTCCGCTCGCACCGACGACCTCGCCACCTGGTTGCAGGAGGTCCGATTCAGCACCGCATCCCTCCAGAACACCCTGAGCAACCTCTGCGCGTTCGTCGGCTGGCGCACCCCCGACAACGGCGCCCCGGCCCAGCAGGCCGACTGCAACCCGCAGTACGCCGACCAGGTCTGGAAACTGGAGCCGGTGCAGGGCGGCTACCAGATCCGCAACCACTACAACAACCGCTGCCTCGTGGTCTCCTGGCGCACGCCCGAGGACGGCGCGCCCGTCACGCAGTACGACTGCCACCCCGAGTTCGCCGACCAGGTCTGGAAGCTGGAGCCGGTTACCGACGGTGGCTACTCCATCCGCAACTCACTGAACAACAAGTGCATGTACGTCTCGTGGCGCACCCCGGGGGTGGGCGCACCCCTGGCCCAGGTCGGCTGCGACCCCCGGTACATCGACCAGATCTGGAAGATCTGAGCGCTTCCCAGACTACGATCACTGCCTTGTTCGGCGAGGCCATCGGCCCCGGCCTGGCGGTCACCAGCCATCAGCTGCCCGAACGGGATGCCCGAGTCCAGCACACTCGACCGAGCTGACCCGCATACTCCTCCCTACGAACCGCAGACAGCCAGCCGGCCCAGGAGTGATCCAGGGACTGACGCAAGGGCAGAGCGTCGTACCTGGCACCAGCGCTGCCGACTGCCGTCACCGACCGCCTGTTTGCCGCTCCTCCTCCACGAGCAGGGCCTCCACCACGGCAGCCTCGGACACTCGAACCTCTGACCTCGAGGAGGTCAGTGACCCCGCCAGCCAGCACCACGACATCGCACCACCTATGCGCGCGCTCGCCGAGCTTCGCTCTGCCCTGAACGTCTGGGGCCTGCCCTGCAACAGTGGGCCGGGGCCAACTGGACGCCGTGGACGACGACTGGTGACTGCATGTTCCGGAGAGAGCTTACCGTTGACAACCCCGACACCAGGGCGGTCGAGGTCCTCGCGTTTCGGACCGACGGCGTCATAGCCTCCAACACCAACGGTGAGGGCTGGTCCGGCTGGTCGATAGGCGGCCATATACCCGCGCCAGGCTGACCACGGCCGTGCACCCGCCCAAGCCGCCGCCATTTCCAGGAATGGAGAAGGAGTCGCCTCATGCTTCGCTTACGCTCACACTCGATGTGGATGACCGGGGCGGTCACCGCCACCACCCTCGCCGCCGCCCTGCTGATTGGCACGCCCGCGTCCGCCGTCAGCGGTGACGCCGCGCCGACCGGCTCCTATGCATTCACCGCCAAGATCGACGTCGGCGACGGTAAACGCGCCTGCAGCGGCGCCCTGATTGATCCGTACTGGATCGTCACTGCCGCCTCCTGCTTCGCCGACAACCCCACCCAGCCGACAACCGTCCCAGCCGGTCCGCCCGCGCTCAGAACCACCGCCACCATCGGACGCACCGACCTCACCACCACAGCGGGCCAGGTCCGGGACATCGCCGAACTCGTCCCCCGCACCGACCGCGACCTCGTCCTCGCCCGGCTGTCCACCCCCGTCACCGACATCCCCCCGCTCGCCGTCGCTGCCGGGGCGCCCGTCCAGGGTGAAACCGTGCGCGTAATCGGCTACGGCCGGACCAGAACGGAATGGGTGCCCGACAAGCTCCACGACGCACCCTTCGGCGTTAACGCGGTCACCTCCACCGGCATCGCCATCACGGGCGTCGCGCCAGCCGGCGCCGCCGTCTGCAAGGGCGACACCGGAGGCCCCGCCGTCCGCGAGACGGGCGGCACCGTCCAACTCGTCGCCGTCAGCAGCACCTCCTGGCAGAAGGGCTGCCTCGGCAGCACCGAAACCACCCGCGACGGCGCCGTGAGCACCCGCACCGACGACCTCGTCGACTGGATCAAGTTCATCCGGTCCGGCACGATGCCACCCCAGGCACCCGGCGTCCTACGCTGGTTTCTCTCCGACTCCGCGAAGTCGAACGTCTCCACCCGAGCCGCGTTCGACTTCGGCAAGAGCCCGATGATGCCGCTGACAGGCAACTGGGACGGCATCGGCGGGGACACCCCCGGCGCCTACGACCCCACCACCGCCCACTTCTACCTGACAAACTCGCTGGACGGCGGACCCAGCAGCACCGACTTCGGGTTCGGAAACCCGGGCGACGTCCCCGTAGTCGGCCGGTGGGACGGCGGACGCACCAGCGAGGTCGGGATCTACCGCCCAAGCACAGGCGCGTTCCATCTGCGCCACCACGACGGCACCGTGACGTCCTTCACGCTGGGCGACGGCGGCAACTGGAAACCGATCGCCGGGGACTGGACACACAAGGGCTTCGACACCCCGGGACTTTTCAACCCCGACACCGCCACCTTCTACCTCGTGGACTCCCTCCACAGCGGCGAGGCCGACACCACCTTCAGATTCGGTGAGCCGGGGGACACACCCATCACCGGAGACTGGAACGGCAGCGGCACCACCCAGGTCGGCGTCTACCAAACCGCCGGCAGCGTCTTCCGCTTCCGCGGCGCCGCCCCCGACGGATCCTCCACCTACGTCTACTACGGCGACGCCGGCTTCCCGGTCACCGGCGACTGGAGCGGCAACGGCAAGTCGACCCAGGGCATCGCCGTCCCCGGCCGATGAAGCACCCGCACACTCGCCCCGGGGCGGCATGTGGATACCAGAAGCCGCCAACCATGGAGTAGCCGGGCCAGCCCCCGCCCTGGGGGGATCAGGGGGACGCGTTGATCCCCGTGCCAGTGTGGTTGCCGGGGACGGCGGCGAAATCGAGGTAGTCGACGCTGGCCCAGGCGCCGTCGCCTGACTGGCCCCTCGGCTCTTCTGATCGTCCAGGCCGCCGAGCAGACCGACGCGCGGGCGTTACCCTGACGCGACACCTGATCGAAGCCGAGGAGCCGGCAGTCGATGGACATCCCTCAACCGCTGACCGACGAGGAACTCGCCGAAATCCAAGAACTCGCCGAAGCAGCCACCCCGGGGCCGTGGCACGTCCGCTTCGTCGATGACGACTACGCCATGAACCTCGTCGCCATCAGCATCACGCCCGACACCGGGCTCGGCGAGCGCTGGCCGGACTTCGACCACCGGCAGATCGTCGCCGCCACTCTCGTCCAACAGCCGCGCTACGTCGGTGTCGCAGATGAACTCTGGGACGAGAATGCTCGGTTCATCGCCGCCGCTCGCGAGGCCATCCCCCGCCTGATCGCGGAGATTCGACGGCTCCGACGGGATCCCGGCGACGCATGAGCGTGATCGGTGTCTGGCCCGACCAGGCGTACTGAGCCACGGCAGAAGGGATTCGCTTCACCGAGTGGGACAAGACCTCCGATTCTGGCAGACACCAACAGACCCAGGCCGTGAACCACGTTCGCAACTACGAGGCGAGCCGTGTCTGATGCGGCGTTAGCGCGGTGCGCGGGCATCAGCACGGATTCTGGCGGCTGTGTCCGCGTTCTCGCCGAGGCTGACTCCCATGCCGCCGTTGACCAGCGCGCCGGGGTCAACGACGAGGACCTCCCCGAAGGTGTAGTGATCGGCCCAGACGCAGAGGGGAGTCGTGATGGTGTGCTGATTCACCTCACTACGAACGTTCTGGCACTTCATCACGGCGTCGCCCAGTCCACTGGGATGCATCCTCTGGAGGGGGCCGACGAGTTTGGTGTACCCCTGCGGTCCCTCGGCTGCGTTCTGGGCCGTCTTCGCAAAGTCCCGGTCGACGACCTGCTCCGGATTGCTGATCGAACCCCAGGCGCCGGTGAAATGGACCGTCTGCCGCGAGGCGGAACTGCTCGGCTTGTAGGCAATGCGGACAGGCGTGGGGTTGGAGATACCGAGAGCGGTGTAGTCGTCCACGGCTGGCGCCGGGACAGGACTCGTCAGCGATGCGTCGTAGACGAAAGCCCCCACCCAGCACGCTGTGCGGCGCGGTGAGCTGATACGGACGCGTGTCGGCCGGCGTAGCACTGCGCGCACCGGTGGGTCCCGTCGCGCTGTCGGCGTTGTTGCCGGTGTGGCGGCCATACGCGTAGCCGCCTGTCGCGGCCGCGACCAACGCGCACGTCAGGCTCGCGGCGAGCAGCGCCAGCCGTCCTTTCGAGCGGCGCTGCGGCGGTGTGGGGGCCGGGGGGTAGGCAGGCCCGAACCCCGGCCCCGGTGTCTGCGGAGGCCCATACGAATTGTCCGGCTGCTGGTACACGCCCATTCCTCTTTCCGCGCCATGATGTGCTCGTCTGCCATCCTCGCCCACCGGTCAGTCACCGCACCCACCAGCCCTGGCCCCGTCCCGGAAAACCGGCGGAGGGTTGCTTCGTGCTGCTGCCTTCGTCTGACGTGAGCAGCGCGAGCAAAACGTCACGCCTGAGCAGGGCCGGGCGGTGTAACAGAGGTACACCGCCCCCGGTGACGAGGACGCCGCCGGGGGCAGGTTACCCAGCGCGGTGGCGGATACGGTCCGCCGCCGGGTTCAGTACAGGCCGCGGTAGGTGTTCCAGCCGTCGCCGAGCTTGACCCGGGACTGGAAGCCGCCGTAGCCGTTGGAGGTGTAACGGAACAGCTCACCGCGGGAGTTGGAGGCCATCAGGTCCGCGCGGCCGTCGCCGTTGATGTCGCCCGGGGCGGCGAGGTTCTTAAACTGTTGCCAGCCGGGACCGATGTAGAGGCGCGACTTGAAGGGCGGGGCGGAGACGCCCTTGCCCCGTGTACAGGTACAGCTTGCCGTCGCCGGTGCGCGCGACGAGGTCGGCCAGGCCGTCCCCCGTCAGGTCTCCGGCACCGACGTTCTTGTCGTACGCGTTCCAGCCGCCGCCGACCTTCAGGCGGGAGGCGAAGCTCTGGGCGCCGTTGTAGCGCTGCAGCCACAGGGTGCCGGAGCCGTCACGGGCCAGCAGGTCGCCCTGGCCATCGTTGTTGAGGTCACCGGGGCCGACGACCAGGTTGTACCGGCTCCAGCCGGCACTGACCACGGCGCCGTCCTCGTAGAGCCAGTTGTTGGCGATCTCTACGAGCTCAGGCTGGCCGTCGGTGTCGAGAGAGGAGACATAGCTAAGGTCGGCTCCGGCCCAGCCCGCGGTGTTACCCATCTGCTGGCGGCCGGCCAGCTGGCCGTTGTTCATGACGGGGTAGTAGCACAGCGTGCCCTGGGCGTTGCGACCCAGGATCTCGCTCTTGCCGGTGAACGGATTGGCGCTCGAGGTGTTGAACGAGGATGCGATGTTCCAGCCATCGCCCCACGTGCGCCGGTCCTGGAAGTTGCCGTGGCCGTCGGCGAGGTACATATACGCCGTACCGCAGGTGGGCGCAGTCGGAGCGCAAGTGCCGGGGGTCATCCGCAGGTCAGCCGGACGCCACCCGGCTTTCCGCCTGATCGGCGACACCTGTGACCTGCGATGATCGTGCTGCGGAGACGGCACACGCAGCCCCGGGCCGGGGGGGACCCTCCCGTCAGTTGAGGTCACGCCCGCCGCGGGCCGGGGCAGTCTTTGTGGGACACCCTGGGATTTCGGGGGCTACAGCCTCCGAATGCTGACCGACGTCACGGGATCAAGCTCAGAAGCGGCTCTACAAGCCCGTCGTCGACCAGTTCCTTGTCCGTGAGGTTCGGATTGCGATCCACCCGGTCAGCGTCCCGGGCCCACACCGACGGCTTACTGGTACCAGTCGTCGCCGCCCTCGGCGAGTGAACGGCCCAGGTAGTCCCTCAGGTCTCGTGCCACCCACCGACGGCTGTCGGTCTCGTGCTCCCAGACGAAGATGTCCGGGCGCTGGGGTGTCTGCACGAACGCGAACTGATCGCCGCCCCCGTTGTCCCCGAAGAAGAGCAGAGCTTCGAAGGGCATGTACAGCTCGGCGAAGGAGCCGTCAGAGCGGAAGAGAAGGTTCTGCTCGACGATCTGCTCGACGGGCCAGACAGTGTCCACCGCGCTCCGTCCGATGATCCCGTTGCTCTCCAGGAGCAGCTCCCTCAGCTCGGCAGGCACCTCGCGGCCGAGACGCTGCTCTGCGTCAGCGAGGGCCGCTACCTGCACGGGACTCCCGAACTCCGCCTCCGGAAAGGCCTCAAGAGTCGCTTCTCTCCACATGGTCCGAAGACTACCCAGCGGTCGGCCGGATCCTGAACGAAGCTGGCTGGCCCGCGAGTCAGGCCGGGACGAACCACTGCCAGCCGGATGCTCCACCAACCTGCACCGACATCACCAGTTCAGATTCAGTACCGTGCCGGCGTAAATGGCCGCGCCGATCGCGGTGGGCAGAAGCGGGGCGCTGAGCAGCGCGGGCAGGCTGTGCATTCCAGGCACCTTCCGGTCGGGCCGGCCGGGTGGCCAGGCGTGACGAGTACTGCCGTTACGCACGGGCCACGGGCTTCGGCTGAACCGGAGACGGCATGGGTGAGACGAGACACGGTAGTTGGAACCACGAGAGGGTGGTGAGCGGGCGGTTTGGGAGGACACGCTTGTTGGAACCGTTTTGTCACGTTTCTTGCAACCAGTAGTGAATTGCCAGTCCTGTTGGAACCGGTTCCGAGCATCCGGAGCCGGCGGCGTCCGAGGTCGCTTTCCTTGAAGACCCAGGCGGCGGCTGAGGGCGGTGCCGATGTTCCGGGAGACCTGGCAGAGCTGAGCGATCGTGTCGCCGACGGCCCTGTCGGCCCCGGCGAGCCGGACCGAGGCGTCCCCGGAACTTGGCCGGAGATCCCGATCAGCGGCCCCCGAGACCACCACGGCGTGGCTGCAGCCGTTGGGATCCAGCGCCACCGCACCCTCCCGGCGGGTCCGCGACTGATTCGACGCCTACAACGCAGCAACCAGCGCATGAGCACCCCGGGAGACGACGGGGCCCCCACGACTCCACCGCCGTACTGCGCCGCTACGGGCAGCCGGGTCACGTTGCCGTGACCCGGCCCCATGCCGGTTCCAACTCTCGTGGCCAGTTTCCAACTAACGTGTCACGGCTCAGCAGGTCGAAGCGAATCGGTGTCCTTCAGGGGCCACCTGTCTCGCTCACGGGCCAGACAGCGTGCTGAGTCACACCCACAGGTGCCTGTGTGACTGATTCCCAATGATGGTTGTCAAGCAGCGGGCCGTAGGCTGCGGCCCATAGAATCGTTGATCGCTGCAGTCCGTGAACAGGAAGAAGCTGCCCTTTTTCTCGCTTGGCCGGGCGACTTCGACCTGGACCGCAGCGACCATGTCGAGGACGTTCATCTCGCCTCGGGCAGCGCGCTTGAGGGATTCGCCGGTGATGGTGCTGGCGGCACGTACTTCTTCTGCGGTGAAGGCGGCGAGGAGCGTCCCATCCTCTATGCCGACTCCGAAGGGGGTGCGGCTCTGGTTGCCATCGGCCTGCCCGAGCTCGTACGGCTGCTGCTGGTCGTCCCCATGGTGGCGCGACTGCCAGGCGTTCACGGGCGAGGAGAGCCGCGGACTCGAGGCGGAGTATCTGGAGGACATGCCGGACCTGGTGGCCCGGAGGGACCGCGCCGCCCCAACCCGAGGGCGCACGGGACGTGATCACCGTGAACGCCGCCCCGGGCTCCGACGGGCATTCGGCCACGTTCCCCACGGCCCTCATCGAACCCCGCATTCTCAGCTCCTGCCCGCCGGGCGGTGTCGTCCTCGATCCGTTCTGCGGCACCGGCCGCACCTCACCGCGGCAGCACTCCAGGGCAGACGATCGGTCGGTTTCGAGATCACCCCTCACTTCTCCGGGGCGGCGCGCCGCAACACCACGCCCACAGGGGAACAACTCACCTTCGAGGAGACGCCATGAACGCGGTTCACAACGGAGGCGACAACGCCGCATGCCTCGTTTGCGGGCGTGACCGGCCGGTCTCCCCGGGTCCGTATCAACGTGCCCGGCCTCGATGCCGACCTGGGTGAACGTCGCGCAAGTGGCGCTGGATCCTCGGCCCTGCTCTGCCGATGCGTCTCACGGTCTCGCGCACCGAGTGTGTCAGCAGGCACGCTTTACCTGTACTGGTTCCGCAATGAACGGCCCTTTGCTACCCGGTGTCGTTGAAAGCGGGACACGAAGGTCGATGTACTCCTCAGCCCCTGCCCTGACGTTCACATTCTCAGTGGTATCGGTGCCGACTTCCTCTCCACTCTCTGTGGAAACCCGCATGGTCACGGTGTAAAGACACGCACCGGCCAATTGGTTGCGTATGAAAGCCTTCACTTCCACGGCCCCGCTGCGCCCGTCACCGATCTCTTCGACGTGCACATCCCCCTCTGGAGGCCGGTTCTCCTCTCCATACTTCGAGCCCTTCTGGCCCCGTAAACCATTCACGATCACAGCGGCCAGGATGACCAGGACCGCGCAACCAGCGACGATCCAGACCGACTTCCAATTCTTTTTCACTCGCTCAGCCATGGCCTCAGAGTAGGGAAGGTCCATCTCTCCCGGAAGGTGCTGCTGGATCTGGCGGAAAGTCAGTTGTCGACGACATCAGGGAAGTCAGTAGACGGTGAGGGATCCGGGAGCATCCGCACGCTGTAGAGCACGTTGTCTGCATGCGGTCGATGACGCGGCACGCCCAGGGCAGCACGTTCCGCTTGGGGCATGCTGCCCAACTGTTGCCCCCCGGATGCCGGGCGGCTGCGATGCTCGGAACACGATCTGCCTTCCTCTTGGAGAGAAGCATGGAGCTGAGCGCCACCGGCGAACCGAACGTGACGCAGGAGGACACTCAAGTCGACGTCGGCCTCGACATCCAGGCGGGCACGCTCGTCCTCACCCAGGACGGCACAGACCTCGTGGCCTACCACACGCTGGTGGAGTTCGCGGCGCCCCGAGGGCAGCCCTGGACGGCGCAGCAGGTCAAGTTCTCGGCGCACGGGCCGGACGGCGCATCCGTGTCGCTGGTCGTGGATCTCCTCAACGACGCCTGGGACGGACCCCAGGACGGCATCCCCGCAGTGATCTGGCGGGTGGTCGCCCTCGCCGCGACGTCCGCCGGCGACGTCGGCATAACCTACGCGCCCCCCACCCCCTGAAATCCGAGCGTCCGGGCTTTCACAGGCCGGACTCCCTTGACTACCTGCAGGTAAAGGGGCTGGTCAAGGGGGCGCGGCCGTGGAACCGCAGGTACGGCACGCTTCCGGCCCGAAGATCACAAGTCGCCGTGTCCCGGCCTGTCCACGGACAGTGGGACGTCCGGGTGAGTGGACATTTCAAGTCCTGCTGACGGACAGTTGATCTCCCTGTCCGGTATGACTATTCGTCCTCTGTTCGGCTGTATCCGTGGCATGTTCGGGACAGCCGGGCCTTGGCGCCTGGGCCACTCTGTGATGTCAGTGGTGGCTGCGATGCTGGCGGCATGACCTCTTGGAACCTGCTTGATCTCGACAAGGCCCTGCGTGCCGGCTGGTCTGCCGACACCTGCTCGCCCGACGACCAGGCCGATTGGCAGCCGGACAACCCGGCCTGGGGGCACTGCGACATCACGGCTTTGATCGTCAACGACGTCTTCGGCGGTGATCTCGTGGTCGGCGAGGTGCATCTTGACGGAACCCAGCACGGTTTCCACTGGTGGAACCGGCTGT
>NZ_JBJHPC010000153.1:0-13227 GCF_045257485.1 Streptomyces sp. YS-3
GGGTGACGGGGCGGTAGGGGAGTTCAGGCGGTGAGGTCCTGCGGCAGCAGCAGCCGCAGATCGTCCAGGCTGGGTGCGGCGATCGTGCTGAGCCGCCCCGCCTGACGGGTCATCATCTTCTCCAGGGTCTGCCGCGCCAGGCGCGCGTTGCCGAAGGTCCGGCCGCGCGGCAGCGAGTCGAAGTGCGCGAGGAGCGTCTCCGCGGCGCCCGCCGCGCACTCGTAGCCGCTGTCGACGGCGTGCTGCCGCACGATGGTGACCAGCTCCTCGGAGGAGTAGTCGGGGAACTCGACCCGGCGGGTGAAGCGCGACTCAAGACCCGGATTGGAGGCGAGGAAGCGGGCCATTTCCTCGGTGTAACCGGCGGCGATCACCACGACCTCGTCGCGGTGGTCCTCCATCAGCTTCAGGAGCGTGTCCACCGCCTCCTGACCGAAGTCGGACGACGCACCCGCGTGCGCGGGCGTGAGGGTGTAGGCCTCGTCGATGAACAGCACGCCTCCCAGGGCCCGCTCGAACACCTCTTTGGTCAACTGCGCGGTATGGCCGACGTAACGGCCCACCAGATCCGCGCGTGCCACCTCCACGAGCTGACCGCGGGGCAGGACGCCGAGCGAGGCCAACAGCTCGCCGTAGAGCCGCGCCACGGTCGTCTTGCCGGTGCCGGGCGGACCGGTGAAGACCAGGTGATTGCTCAGGCGCGGTGCGGGAAGCCCCGCCTCGGCCCTGCGACGGGCGGCGGCCAGCAGGTTGACCAGGTCACCCACCTCGCGCTTGACGTTCGCCAGACCGACCAGGGAACCCAGGCGCGTCAGCGGGTCCTCGCCGGCGCCCTCGTCGGCCGAAGCGGCCGGTGTGCCGACGTCCTCGGCGACCAGCACGGTCAGATCCCGTTCGTTGACGTCCGCCGCCGTGCCCAGGCGGGACGCCTGGCGGTCGACCATCTCCTCGAACACCTTGCGCGCGGTACGGCCGTTGCCGAAGGCCGCGTCGCGCGCCATGGCCTCGAACCGGGCGCGCAACGCCGTACGGGCCTGCGGGTCCAGCTCGTAGTGGTGGCCCGTGCACATCCGCTCGACGATCGTGACCAGCTCGTCGGAGGTGTAGTCGGCGAACTCCACCGTGCGGGTGAACCGCGAGGCCAGGCCGGGGTTGGAGGCGAGGAAACCGTCCATCTCGGCCGGGTAGCCGGCGGCGATGACGACCACGTCGTCGCGGTGGTCCTCCATCAGCTTCACCAGGGTGTCGATGGCCTCACGGCCGAAGTCGGCACCCGAACCGCCACCGTCCGACAGGAGGGTGTACGCCTCGTCGATGAAGAGCACCCCGCCCAGGGCGCTGCCGAACGTCTCCGTGGTCTTGATGGCCGTCCCGCCGACGATCTGGGCGACCAGGTCGGCCCGCGACACCTCCACCAGATGGCCCGAGCGCAGCACGCCGAGCTGGGCCAGGATCGACCCGTACAGTCGGGCCACCGTCGTCTTGCCGGTGCCGGGCGGCCCCGCGAAGATCAGGTGGCGGCTGGTGGGCGGCGCGGGCATGCCGAGGCTGGCGCGCCGCTGCGCCAGGCGGTTGAGGTTGATCAGGGTCAGCACCTGTTGCTTGACGTCATCCAGTCCGATGAGGGAGCGCAGCTCACCCACCGGGCCGCTGTCCGGGTCGGTGGGTGCGGGCACGGCGCCGGCGGGCAGTCGGCCGTCCTCGGCCTCCCCGGCGTCCGCGGCACTGCCCCAGGCGTCCGGTGCGCCGTTGTCCGCGCTGGTGAGGGAGTCGACGGCGAGCCGTTCGCCGGGCACCGTCTGGCGCAGGCCACTGCCGCGGTTCTCCCGCACGACACAGCCGACGAGTGAGATTGGGCCGGTGCCCTCCACGCGTACGCCGTCGCCGTGCGAGCCCGTGACCTCGCACGCGTTGAGCGAGGCCTTCGCCCCGGCCGCGAGCAGCACCCCGTGCCCGGTGGAACCGGTCACCTTGGCGCGGGTCGCCGAAAGTTCGCCCTCGGCCTCGACGTGGATCCCCGCACCGCCCGCGTCCTCGACGGCGGTGTCGCGCAGCGTCAGCGTGCCCAGGGCCCCGACGACGGCCGCCGCCCCGGTGCCGGCGCGCAGCCGGCCGCCGCCCACGTACAGGACGCCGTGCCCCGACACGTGCACGGCGGAGCCCCCGGACTCCTCGACGACGCACTCCTCCAGACGCCCCCGCCCGTCCTTGGCGACCTCGACGCCGTGCCCGCCGCAGTTCGTCACGGTCGCGCGCCGCAGCAGCGGGTTGGCCCCCGAGCGCACCATGATTCCGGTGTCCTTGGCGGCGAGCACCTCCAGCCGGTCGAATTCGGCGGTGGAGTCCTCGTCGAGGAGTACGCCGATGGCCTGGGCGTCCTGGACGACCGTGCGGCTCAGGGACGGGGAGGAGTAGCCCGTGACCCGGATCGCCGCGTCCTTCGCCCCGGTGAACACGCACTCGGAGTAGGTGCCCCGGCCGCGCTCGGTCACCAACAGCCCGTGCCCGGAGGTGCGTTCGGTGCGGCAGCGGGTGAAGGTGGGCGCGCTGCCCGCGCCGACCACAAACCCGTGTCCACTGGTCTCCGAGACCGTCACGTCCTCAAGGACGGCCGTACGGGTGCTGTGCACGTACACCCCCACCACCGCCTCGCGCACGGTGCCCCGGGTGAACACCAGCTCACTGTCCTCCTCGACGGCGACCCCCGGCTTGTCGGCGCCGGAGATCTCGCAGTCCTCCAGACACAGCCGGGACTGCCCGTTGGTCAGCACCCCGTTGCCGCGCGCGTCCCGCAGCCTGCTGCGGCGCACGGTGACACGTCCCTGCGCACCGGCGACGACCGCCGAGGTGCCCAGGTGCTCGATGACACAGTCCTCCACGAAGCTCTCCGCCGGGGACGTGGACACCACTCCGGCACCCACCGGGTTCCCGACGCGGCACTGGCGCAGCGCCAGCGAACCGCTGCCGCGTGCGAACAGCGCGGTCCACGCCGAACCGTGCACGTCGCAACGGTCCATGGCGACCTGCCCGCGCGGCGCGTCCACCACCGGCAGTTCGTCGTCGTGCCCGCGCAGCACCAGACCGCTGACCATGAGCGCATCCCCGGTGAAGGTCAGCGCCACTCCGCGCCGGGGTGCCACCTCCACCGTTCCGGGGCCCTCCGCCGCGACGAGCGTGATGGCGGCGGAGACGACCAGTGCCTCCTCGTACCGCCCGGGCGCGATGTTGACGACGGACCCCGTACGCGCGCGGGAGAGGGCCTCCGCGATGGTGCGGCAGTCGCCTGTGCCGTCGGCGGCGACGGTGAGCATCTGGCGTGACACGTGACTGACCTCCCGGTCCCCGGGCCCCCGGAAGGCGGGGCGGGGACTCGCGGTGAGTGGCTTTCGGGTTGGATCAGCGACGGTAGCAACCGTCGCTAAACAGGGAGGCGTTAGTCATACGTGAGGGAAACGTGAGCGCGCGCGCCGCACCGGTGGGTGACGTCGGTCACGGTCAACACTGTCACCGCCGGGGGATCGACGGGTGTGTCGCGGATGGGGCGGCCGGGGCTCAGAAGCGCGCGCCAGGAGTCCGTGTTACAGGGCGACGACGACGGCGCGGGGGCGGTCGCTGACGTCGAGTTTCGTGAAGACCCGCAGGAGATGCGTCTTCACGGTGGCTTCGCCGATCACCAGGCGGCGGCCGATCTCGGCGTCGGACAGACCGTCGGCGACTGCGCGCAGCACGTCCCGCTCGCGGGCGGTGAGCACGACCGGTTTGGGGCGGCGCATCCGGGCCACGAGGCGCTCGGCGACCTGCGCCGATGCCATCCACTCGGCGGCGCGCGGTGAGACGGTCCTCGCACCCAACCCACGGACCTGGCGACGTCGAAGCCGCAGCCGTCGTCGGCGATCCCCCATTCGACACCGCCCGCGTATGCGCGCCCGCACGCTGCTTGTCCGCGTCACCGCCGGACAATGCATGCAATGCGGGCAATGAGGTTGTCGCGGATCTCGCTCAGCCGGTCGTGCTGCGCGGGGTCAGGCCAGAGCATCCGGCAGCGAACACCGGCCCTCTCTCACCATCTTGATCACTCGCCCGCGGCACGCTGCTCGGCGGCCCGTCGCGCCCAGAACTGAAGGTGTTGCTGGAGGTCGTCCAGTGCCTGGTGGGTGTCTGCCCCCGGCTAACGGTCCCCGGCTGTCTGTGGTGCTGGTTCTGGTGCCGTTCGGCCGTCCGATGCGGCGAGGAGGCCGATGGCGCCGATCACGTCATGCGGTGAAGTAGCGAGTTGCGGCCGGTGATCCAAGATTGCCTGTTGGGCGGCAGTGAGCTGAACGACTCTGACCACCCAGTCGGCTTTGACGATCAGCACCGCGCCAATGCGCACGACCGCATCTTTGGTTGGCTGCAGGGCAGTAAGGACCGGTCCCACGTTCGTCATCATGGTCGCGGTGATGGTCGCATCGTGGGCCAGAATCAGGCGTGCGTCAGCGATGTGTGCGGCAGTCAGGGCACTCTCGCGCGCCACCTGCGATCGTGCGGTGCGTGACATGGTGGCTCGCATCCGGCGGAACCAGGACCCGATGACGGGGTCTTCGCGGTCGAGGATTTCCATCCCGGCCGTGGCCAGAAGTTCCTCCACCGCGGCCTGGACGTCGCGGTGCGGTGCTTCGTCTGCCAGGTAGATCGTGATCGGAAGCAGGGTGGCCTCTTGCTCAGCCGTCCTGCTCGCCGGTTCATCCATCTCCGGAGAATCCTCCGCAGGTGGCTCGCTCGGGCTCTCTGGCAGGGGCGTCCGATTCGGGTCGTCGAAGGCGACGGCCGGGATGCCCCTACTGCCACTTTGTCGGAGAAGGTGCTGTACCGAATCGGCGAGCCGACCGACCGCCACGACGAGCGGAGTCACTGGCTGGACGTACTCGTTGAGCCGGTCCAGGATGCGCCACAAGACCGTGGGCTGCGGTTCCACGTCTTCGAGTTCCTCGCGCAGGCGGCGTAAGAGATCCTGGGCGGGGGCCCTGGGGCCGGCGAGCGCCAGGTAGTACTGGTCTAGCAACTGCTCGACGTGCGAGAGAAGTTCGGCCAGAAGCTCGGTATCCTGCGGCTGAACGGAGACTTGGTGGACGAACACCTGGGCGTGCCCCGCAGCCTGGCTGCCTACGTAGTGGTTGTCACCACTCACGACGACGCCGTTGTTGACCGGAGGATCCTGTCGCCCGTCGTCGTTCCCCATAGTGAGGCCCCCTACTTATCGGACCCGTAGGCGGAGCCGAGAGTACCCGCACCGGACTGCCGCAGGATCTGTCGTTCGCGCCGGCGCAGATCGCCTGGTTGCCGATGATACTCATCCCGCCCCATTGCGGTCCGTCGATCAGACCAGTTTGCCGCCGCCCGTGGAGCAAGCCTGGGCCGTGAAGCACCACCAGGAGCAGGAGCCACGGACCGAACACGCCGAACAGAAAGCCGGTGGAACCTGGTTCGCCCGCTTCCGCCGGCGACACCGACCAGGCTGTGGGAATCGCCGTCCGCGGCCAGGACCAGGCCGTGGCTGAGGACGGTGCCGTGATGGCGTCCCTGGGCGCGTGATGGCGTCCCTGGGCGCGCGCTGGCTGACCCGCTCGCCCCCGCTCGGCCGTGCCATCAGGACAGACCAGGACCGGCGAGGTGGACGATGTCGTGTGGACATGGCTCTGCACTGGGCTGTTGAGCCCGGTGCCGGCGCCGGGCCGGCTCAGCAGGGGGCAGATAAGCGTCGCCCCGCGGCTGGATCCATTGCCTGAGACTGTGGCGGCCCGCTGCTGACCGAGCGTGCGGGGGAGCTGGTCCCGCTTCCGCCTCAAGGTGGCGGTTGCGGGCCGCCGCGGCCTCCAGGCGCCGGGCCGCGTTGCCGTGGTGGGGGGCTGTGCTACCGACTGACGGACGGCAGCGCACAGCTTGTCGCCTCTCGCGGTCTCGGACGCAGCGGTTCCCACCGCGCCCCGACCGCCCGTTCATGGTGCCAACCGCGCACCCCATCCGTGCCTCACGCCGACGACGGTCGGTACGCGCTGTGCGCGGTCTGCGAGAGTGGTGGACGCTCAGCCGAGCCCGACACGAAAGCGCCGTGCCACCCGCCTCCGTGAGCTACGAGGACACGGCGTTGGATGGTGATCACACGGTGGGCCGGGGCCCTGCGGCGCGGCGGAGCCGGTTGGCGATCGCCAGCCCCAGCCCCTCCTCCCCAGGCAAGGATGCGACGATGAGGTCGCACCCCTGCTGGTCGAGTTCACGCAGGAATCCGTACAGCCCCTGCGCATAGGCGGCCGGCGAAGCGGGGACTGCCACCACTGCGTGCGCCTTCACCGCAGTGCCGGCGAAGGAGGCAGGCAGAAAGACGCCCACCCGGCGTCCCAGCTCGTGCGCCGTCTCCGCTTCGGCGACGACCTTCTCGGGCTCGACCAGGACGACCTGCGCACGCGGGGCGTAGTGGGACGGATGCTGGCCCGGCACCCGGACCGGGCTGGTCGAGGGGACCGCGAGCCGGCATCCCAGCACCGCTTCGAGGTCCTCGCGTGTCACACCGCCGGGCCGCAAGATGGTCGGGAGGTCGCTGGTGGCGTCGACGATGGTGGACTCGACGCCGACCTGGCAGGGGCCGCCGTCCAGCACGAAGTCGACGGCGTCGCCGAGCTCGGCACGGACGTCGTTCGCGGTGGTGGGGCTGACCTGGCCGAAGCGGTTGGCGGACGGGGCCGTGATGCCGCCGCCGAAGGCCGCCAGCAGCGCGAGGGCGACGGGGTGGTCGGGCACGCGCACGGCCACCGTCTCCAGGCCACCGGTCGCTTCGAGGGGCACGCGGGGACCGCGCCGCAGAACAAGCGTCAGGGGCCCCGGCCAGAAGTGTTCGGCCAACAGACGGGCCGTCGCGGGGACATCCTGGACCCAGTCGTCCAGGTGCTCCGCACCGCCGATGTGCACGATCAGCGGATGGGAGGGCGGGCGACCCTTGACCTGGAAGATGCGCGAGACCGCGGCGGGGTCCTCGGCGTTGGCACCCAGTCCGTAGACGGTTTCGGTCGGAAGACCCACCAGGCCGCCGCGCGCCAGCACACCGGCTGCCTTCTGGATGTCATCGGTACTTGCCGTCACCCTCGAATCCTCTCATCGTTCCGCCCCCTCCTACGCCAATGACGGCCGCCAATGACGGCGACGCAAGACGAGTCCGCTGCCAACAGCGCACCGCACGGGCCCTGTCCGGTCCAACATCGCCGATTCTCCGGCGCGCGGACCCCACGACCTGGACTATGACCGCTGTGGAGGACTGGGCAGACCCCGTCGAACTGCGGGCACTCGTGGCACTTGAGGAGAACGCCGAGCTGCTGCACGCAGAGATAGCCCGGCTGCAAGCTCGGATCACCCAGCTGAAGAGCTCGCAGACACCGTTTGTCCAGCAACACCAGCCTCCGCTGCCGCCCATCACGGAGCCCGCTCCGGTCACGCTCTGTTCGGCAGCGTCGGCAGCGTCGGCATCTCAGGACGCCTGAACAACGTCCCGGATTGGCCGGAGCGGACCGGCATTCGGGAACGCTGGGGTCTGCCCGTTATCCCCGAGGCCCGGCCAGTGCGCGGATGCTGAGGCGTACGCTCGCCCTGGCCATCACCCAGCGGCCCGGCGGCCTGCCGGCCGCGGAGATCACACTGAAGCATGTCGAGGCCGCCGACAAGCAACAACACCGTCCTCAGGGCGAGTTCGTCCGTGCCGTGCATAGTGCATGCTCGGGCTGCGCTTTACACGCCCGACGCGGCCAACTCGGCGCATGAACAACACGACCGCGTCAGGACCGCGCTCATGGCCTGCGGTGGGCTGCTTGCTGGCCGCCGCTGGTTACGAGGCGGAGCTGCGGGGCCCGAGAGCAAAAAAGGGTGCAGTACCTGGTGGCTGTGTCGGGGTGCCGTCGTACTTCGGCACACGGCCGGGCTCGCGCCCCGGCCTCGCCAGCGACGCGCCACGTTGGGTCGATGCCCGATGTTGCCCACCCACTGCTGCCGGAGGCTGCCGTCCATGACTGCGCAGGCGGTACCTTCGGCGGTGGCGCTGACGTCGAGGATAGCGGGGCCGGGTTCTTTGACGTATGCCTCTTCGATGTGGATGCCTCCAGGGACGACTCCGCCCTGGCGAGCCGTTGTCTGGCAGAGGCATAACCTGCCGTACGAGGGAACGCCGTCCCTGTGAGTGAGCGGAAGGTGAAGGCGTGGCGGGAGGGTCAGCGGTGGCCGTCGAAGGCCAACCTGGAACGGATCGACCAGGCTTACCTGGCGGTGCGCCCCCGTAACGTCGCCCGTCACTTCACCTGGCGCCTCAACCGCGGCGGGCGCGGCACCCGCGTGGAGATCCATCCCCTCGAAGTCTGTTCGGCTGATCCTCCCGGACTCTCGTCGTGTCGGATGGATGTCGGCAACCGATCACGCGGGCTTGACCACTCGGAAGCGCTCGGCGACGACGAGCGTGTTATCGGCCATGACGGGGGTGCGACCCAGGAACTCGCTCACGCCATCGCTCTGGAAGAACTCTTCATGGGCCGCCCGCCATTGTGCAGCGTCGGAGTAGCCGCGCCCCTCGGCTCGCGCGTAATCATCGTCGATTTCCTTCATGGGAACGACCCGTACGTCGACGAGTTCGATCGTGACGGCCGGACGACCCTCGGAATCGAGCACGGAGAACCGCTGGCCGGTCTGCGGCACTGCTTCTCCGGCGTGCTCATAGATCTCCAGGAGGCCCGTGAGTGCGGTCTTCTGACCGTTCAGGATCGCCGCCACGCCACGGTCACGTTCTGGTCCGGGAAAAGCGAGTTCGAGAGTTGGAAGATCGTCATGTCCCATCGGGAGATGGTACGAAGCCTGGCCGCGTTGATCAATGATCATCGTCCCGCCGGCCCCGGCACCCATAGGCAGCACGTTCCACAACACGCCCTAGTTCATGACCTTCTGCACAATTTCCATCAGGAATCCGTGTACTTGCCGTCGTAGATCGTGTTGGGGTGCAGGACGGTCTCAAGCAGGGACAGGGGAGTCAAGGCCGAGTAGGCGGCCAGGTCGCCGAAGTCCGAGTAGTCGTCAGCGTGGGCCGGCGCGCTGGCCGCCAACTCGCGAGCAGCAAGATTCGGTGGCACGTACCCAAGGTTCCGTGTCACGAGGCACGCAGCACCGCCACTGAGCAAGTGTGCCGTCTCCGACGATCTGGTCCCTGTCTCAGTTGTCTGGTCCGTCCTGTCCGGTCTCACTGGACCTGGCGGACCTGGTGCCTCATGTGTCTGAGGCGGTAATCGGCCGATTCCCGGCGTACGTGGCTTGGCGTGCCCGTTCTCTGCCGAGCGGGTCGGGGCGGGCGGATCGGAGCGGGTCGCTGGGGGCGACCGAACGGCCAGGTTTCGAGCGGCGTGCCATCACCCGGCGGTTGGGTGTTTGGCTGGTCAGGCGAGTGCCGCGCGGGCCAGGGCATACAGCTCGGTCCGGTCGTCGATCGCCTCCGCCGGGGCGCTGTAATAGGTGTGCACCACTACCTCGCGGCCTGCGGCGTGGTAGGTGAACGGCGTGGACCCGGCCTTCTCGTAGGAGGAGCGGGCCGCGCCGTCGACGCGGAGGTAGAGGGTGTCCATCACCATCGCGAACTGCCGGCCGTGGCCGCGCAGTGCCCAGCCGCCGAAGTAGCGGTGGATGGTGACCTCGCCGAGCGGCGCCAACTGATCGGCCACGTGCTCGGCGAGGCTGCGGGATCCGCTCACGCGGGGAGGAAGAACCCGGTGATGTCGGCGAGCCGGCCGTCGCGGTGGAGCGCGGTGCTCACGCCCGCCATGGCGGGTTCGCCCTGCTCGCCGAGCTGGGTCCACCGTGCGAGCGATCGGTCGTGGTGCTCGAGTACCTCGTCGATGCGGAACCGGTGACCGGGGAAAGCGTCGGCGAATCCGGTCATGTAGGCGGCCAGCTCGCTCAGCCCGCCGACCTCCGTGCCCGGGTCCCGGTACGCGACGTCTTCGACCACGACCGTGCCGAGTGCGGCGAGCCGCTCGCCGCCCTCGGCCGACCAGCACGCGGCGTAGTTCTCCCAGAGCTGCTGTGAGTCACTCATCTTTGTCCCTCTTTCTCGGGGCCGATCGACGCCATCGCGCCATCGGTGATTGCGTGCAGTTTCGTGCGGGGCGTGCCGGCCCGGACCAGCACCAGCAGGCCCTGATAGAGCGCCAGCAGGCGGGCTGCTGACACCTCGATGTCCAGATCCGCCGACAGCAGGCCGAGGGTGCGGGCGCGCGTCAGGGCGTCGGCGAAGCCGGACTCGATCGTCTCCAGCCCTCGGCGAACCGCGTCGGCGGCCTGCGGAACGGTGAAGGACTCCACGGCAGTGTTGGTGAGCAGGCAGCCCGGATCGGGATCGGGGCCGGTCTCGAACGCCGAGGTGAAGAACGACCGGATGCCCGCCAAAGGGTTTGTCGGCTCCAGGAGATGGGCCCGGACCCGGCCCTGCACCACCTGGTCGTTGTAAGCGTCCAGTGCCGCGCAGAACAGGCCGTCCTTGCTCTCAAAGACCCGGTACAGGCTGCCGGGATGCAGCCCGGTCGCCTCCTCGATGTCGCGCAGCGAGGCCCCGAGGTAGCCGCGGCGACGGAACAGTCGCATGGCGGAGGCCAGTACGTCCGCCTGATCCCAGAGCTGTTTGCGTCCCACCGAAACTCCCGTAGTTGAACGATCGCTCACAAAAATAGCACGCCAACGCGGCCGACCGCCCCAGTGAGCAGCAACGTCCCCGGCAATCGGGACTGAGTACGTGACCTCGTCGACCTCGTACCTGGCTGAGCAGGTGACCTTGTACGCCGACAGCCCGAGCCTCGAAGAGACGAGGGCCCGCATGACGAGCGACGGCGAAGCAACGGCCCAAGCCGAAACCGAGGACTCCGGACCCAACCCCCGGGTCCACGCAAGCTGACCAGCTCCCCGGATATGCCATGCCCAGCGAGAATCGCCGCTTCAGCGGCTCAGCCCAGCTGACGAAACCCCAGCTCAGCGCACCGGTTTCAACCCTGATTGGTGACCCACAAACACCGCCGGCCGGTCGAAGGCGTTCACGCCACGGCGCAGGGCAGGTGTGGAACGCCGGCCCTCCGCCCGCCAACCCGTCTCGGCCGCTGCGCCGTCGCCGCGAGCGCGCCGTATGAGTTGTGAGTGGTAGTTGGGTCACTGCGCTACGAGCGGGCGGGTACGTATGTCACCTTGCGCCGTGCTCCTGTGGCCACTGTCCGGTGATCTTGCCGTCTGGTGTCAGGGTGAACCGGGTGCCGTCCATCACTGTCGTGGCACTGGCTTGCTTGCCGTACGCCTTCATGGTGAAGTCCTCCGCTTTGCCCATGTGTACGTACGCTTCAGCGGCGTTGCCCCAGGAGTTGACCCGCACCTGCACTCCCCAGTGGTTCACTTGCGGCTCCTCCCGCCACGACTCCCAGCTGCTCTGCGGCAACAGCCCTGCGCCTCGGCCCGAGAACACGGACCAGCTCGCGAGGCCAAGCGAGATCACAGCAGCGACGAGCGCGGACGCGATCAACCGGCGACGGATGCGGGAGGAGAGAGCCACTTGGTGAGCTCCTTCGTGGTTTGGAGGGGCTTCGTCGCAGCCCAAGACGGTCCCCGGCCTGCACGCGTTCCTGACCGCGGATCAACCGGCTGAAACCCTCGCCTGTCCAGGTCGAACTGCTACGTCGCCAGGCCGATCTGGAGACCAGGCGGGCCGCGCCGCTAACGCCCTTGTCGGCATCGAAGCGGACCGCGAGAACGAGCAGCAGACCTACTGGGGGTCGAGATGGCCGTACAGGTCGGGGTGGATCTTGCGGAGCCAGCAGACCAGGACTGCCGTCGGCGTGAAGCCGGTCATCGCCCGACGCGGCACCGAGCACGGCTCCGGGCTCAGCACCCAACGCCGGCTCCTGGAGCGCGCCTTCACCCACCTGCGCTGGTTCCGCCGCCTGCGGATCCGCTGGGAGATCCGTGACGACATCCACGAAGCCTTCCTGACCCTCGGATACGCGCTGATCTGCTGGCGCCGCCTCAACGCGCCCCGCCGCACACCGGCCGAGGCCGCTGTCGCAGGATCTTGAGGTCGGGACCAGGACCGGGAGGCACTCCATCACCATCATCACGCGCGAGGACCCGGTCGGCCGGGGCCCGTCCAACTACATGATCCACGCCGATCTGTCCCAGCGGGAGGCCGACTGGCGCGAGCAGTTGTGGACCCGCCAAGTCACCGATGACAGGTTCGAGGTCGTCTGTCTGCCCTCTTCACCTATGGGATCTGCTACCGCGACGTGGTGACCATCGACAGCAACCATCTGGTGTCCGCCGTGGTGCACAAGTCCGGCCACCGCACCCTTCGTGTCGCCCTCGCCACCGAGCACCACAACCCGGACCAACTACACGAGATCCTGCACGGCAAGGTCACCGAAGCCGACCTGCCCCATGAGTGGCTTCAGGGCACCCGCCTGGCCGTGGACCTCGCCCCAGGCGCCGACCCGGCCACTCTCGTCGCGGCGTTGGAACCCCTCGCCGAAGCCCGCCGCAGGAACTCCAGGAGGTCGCGGGGGCCCAGGGCGCGGCCGAGGGTGGGGTGCCGGCCTCGGCTGTGGCGAGGGCTGGCGGGCGGTGTCTACGGCCCGTCCGGGACGCCGAGCGGCACCGTAAACCGCGGCTGCCAGCCTTCCTCCGTCAGTACCACCAGCTGGACCGCCGTCGCACGGGTGCGCAGCGGCAGCAGGCGACCGATCGCAGCGCGGACATGGGCGGCAGCTGTCGGGTTGTCCGCACCCATAGCAACCGTGACATGGGCGGCAGGCTGCGCCCCGAAGCGGCCCCCGTACGGGCGCAACCCGGGCCACTGGGCGCGGAACGCATCGACAATCGGTTGCAGTCCCGGAACGGTGACGGCGACGAAGCCGGACACCGTCACGGCCTCCTCCAAGAGCAGATCAGCTGCCGGGAAACTCGCCGCCAGACAACGCACGTTTTTCTCGTCCTGACCTGTCAGCGCCGATTCCGGCACGAACGGGTAGAGAAGCGAGACGTGGGCCGGCACCCCACGACGCACCAGAGCCGGGTCGATACGCCACGCCGCATCGAGGAGTGGGGCGGCATCGGGCAAGACAATCACGACGGCAGTGGTTCCTGGCTCTGGCACGCCGTCATCATCGCAGGCCAGTCCGCTACCGCGCGCGTTGCACTGGGAGG
>NZ_JBJHPC010000154.1:0-13216 GCF_045257485.1 Streptomyces sp. YS-3
CTCCGTGACCCCAGCCTAAAGTCACGGTCTGACAACGCGCGCCGCCGAGGTCACCGCATCGGCGGCAGCGCCCGGCACAGCGCGTCCAGCGCCGCCTGATAGCCGTGGTCGGGCGGGGTCGCGTAACCGACGACCAGACCGTCCTGGGCGGGCATGACCGCGTCCGGGTGGCGGTACCCGGCGAGCCCGTCGAGGGCGATTCCCTGCCGGGCCGCGGCCTTCAGGGCGGCCCCCTCGGTGCCCACCGGCAGTCTCAGGACGGCGTGCAGCCCGGCCGCGATCCCGGCGGCCGTGATGTGCGGGGCGTGCTCGTCGAGGGCGGCGAGGAGCTGGTCGCGGCGGGACCGGTAGCGCTGTCGCATCCGCCGCACATGCCGGTCGTACGCGCCGCTTTCGATCAGGTCCGCCAGGGTCAGCTGGTCCAGGACGCTCGCCCACGCCTCGCGCATCCCCTTCGCCGCCAGCACCGGCTCGACGAGCTGCTCCGGCAGCACCATCCAGCCGAGCCGCACCGCCGGTGACAGGCTCTTGCTGACCGAGCCGAGGTAGACGACCCGCTCGGGGTCGAGCCCCTGGACCGCGCCGACGGGCTCGCGGTCGTAGCGGAACTCGCCGTCGTAGTCGTCCTCCAGGAGCACCCGGCCCCGGGCGCGCGCCCAGTCCACGGCCGCCGCCCGGCGCTCGGGGTGCAGCGGTCCGCCGGTCGGGAACTGGTGGCCGGGGGTGAGCAGCGCGGCCCGTACGCCCTTGAGCTCCGGGCGCTGGGAAAACTCCGCCACGCGCGCGCCCTGCTCGTCGAGTCCGACCGGCACGGTCCGTACGCCCTCCGCGGCCAGCAGGGAACGGTGGAAGGCGAGTCCGTACGACTCCACGGCGAGCGGGCCGCGCAGCACCTGGCCGCCGAAGAGCAGCCGCAGGGCGTGGGCGAAGCCGGAGCAGACCACGATGCGGTCGGACGTGGTGCGCACTCCCCGCACGCGCGCGAGGTAGTCGGCGAGCGCCCGGCGCAGTTCGATACGGCCCTGGGGATCACCCGGCCCGAAGGCCTCGTTCGGGGCCGCGTTGAGCGCTCGGCGGGCACAGGAGAGCCAGGCGCCGCGCGGAAACGATCCGGCGTCCGGCTGGCCCTGCATCAGATTGTGGGCCGGGCCGACCGCGGCCCGTGGCGGCGGCTCCACGGCCACGCGCGCGGGCCGTACGGGCTCGGCGCGGGGCGCCACCCGGGTGCCCGAGCCCTGTCGCGCGGTCAGCCAGCCCTCGGCGACGAGCTCCGCGTACGCCTGGGAGACGGTGTTCCGGGCGATCCCGAGATCGGCGGCGAGCGAGCGATAGGGCGGCAGCCGGGTCCCGGGTGCCAGCCGTCCGTCCTGGACGGCCGAGCGCAGCGCGCGCGTGAGGGCGGCCCGCCGACTGCCGGATCCAGCCAGTTCCACATGGAGGTCGGCACCGATCCGCTCCGCGGAATTGACCCATGAGTCCGCCATGAAACACCCGCCCTGTACGTGGTCGCCGACAGCTCAGCCTAGGGGGCGCGATCGTCCCGGGAGTCCACGTCAAGCTCCACACTTGAACGGCACGGCGGACCCCACTGGTCGTGAACATGCCCTGCTCCAGCGGGACTTGAGCGCCGGTCGAGGCCGTGCCGTACTGGCCAACTGCCCCACCCCTGGCGCGGGTTCCGTGGCAGGATTCCGATCCCTCGGACGCGGGGGATCACGGGGGGAGGTCCGCGGGGGATCGAAGGACCCCGGATGATCCCGGAGCGACCGCAGGGCTCAGGAGATCGATGAGGATCACAGGGGAGAGCAAGGCATGATCACACGCAGGTCGTTCATCGGGATGGCGGGGGCCGGGGCCGCGGCCCTGTCGCTGTCGGGGTTCACCACCGCCACCGCCACCACTGCCGGCCAGTGGGACCGGCTGCGCGCGAATCTGACGGGCACGCTGGTGCTGCCGTCCGACGCCTCGTACGCGGCGGCCAAGACCGTCGAGTACGGCCAGTACAGCCTCACCAATCCGCAGGCCGTCCTGTACGCGGCGAACGCCAACGACGTCACGACCGGCCTGATCTTCGCCCAGTACCACGACATTCCCGTGACGGCCCGCAGCGGCGGCCACAGCGGCGGCGGCTACTCCACCACCACCGGCCTGGTCATCGACGTCTCCCGGCTGAACACGGTGAGCGCCGGCTCCGGCACGGCGACCATCGGCGGCGGCACGCAGCTGGTCGACGTCGTCAACGGCCTCGGCGCGAGCGGCCTTGCCATCCCGGGCGGCATGTTCCCGACCGTGTCGGTCGGCGGCTTCCTCCAGGGCGGCGGCGTCGGCCTGCTCACCCGCAACTCCGGGCTCGGCGCCGACAAGGTGACCGCGGCCAAGGTCGTCCTCGCCAGCGGCCGTCAGGTCACCGCCTCGCCGACCTCCAACCCGGACCTGTACTGGGCGATCCGCGGTGGCGGCGGCGGCAACTTCGGAATCGTCACCCAGTACACGGTCACCCCGACCGCCGTTCCGAACCTGAACGTGGCCGAGCTGCTGTTCAGTTACGACCACGCGGTCGGCGCGATGCACGGCCTCACGCAGTGGCTGGAGACGGCGCCCACCACGTTCGGCAGCCGCTCCAACATCGACCTGTTCGACTCGGCGGCGGGCAACGCCCCGCTGGTGACGCTCCTGGTCACCTCCATCGGTGCGCGCGCGGAGTTCGACACCGAGATAGCCCGGCTGATCGCGCTGACCGGCGCGGCCCCGATCCAGCAGAACGTCTACACGGACACCTACAAGTCCGCGATGATGAAGATCTTCGGCTGCGGTTCGTACTCGCAGCAGCAGTGCCACAACAACACCTGGGACCCGGCGAACGGCAAGCTCGCCCCGTTCGGCCATGTCCTGGGCCGCGGCCGGCTGCTCAGCAGGTCCCCTTCGGAGACCGAGTGGGCGCGGCTGGTCGGCGTGTTCGACACCGAGCGCACGGCCGGTCACTTCCACAAGTTCGAGATCATGGCGCTGGGCGGCGCGGCCAACAAGGTCTCGCGCGCGTCCACGGCGTACGTGCACCGCGACAGCACCCTGCTGATGTCGTACTACACGTTCGCCTTCGGCATCCTCTCGGGCGACCAGCTCGCCTCCGGCCAGCGCTTCGTCGACAACGGCTTCACCGCGGTCGACCCGATCTCCCGGGGCGAGTCCTACCAGAACTTCCTCGACCCGGCGCTGACGGACTGGCGCCAGGCGTACTACGGGGCGAACTACGACCGCCTGTCGTACATCAAGTCCAAGTACGACCCGTACGGCGTGTTCTCGTTCGCCCAGGGCATCGACTGACCCGGACCCCAGAGGTCACCGCAGCAGCTGAGGCCAGGCCGGAACGTCTCCGGCCTGGCCTTTCGGCCGCGAACATGAAAAAACCCCAGGTCACGGCGAGTGAGTCCTGGGGTTCTTCCGGAGCCGCCTTCGGGATTCGAACCCGAGACCTACGCATTACGAGTGCGTTGCTCTGGCCAACTGAGCTAAGGCGGCGCGCCGTGCGCACCATGGTGCGATCAGCAACGCGGCCAAGTCTACACAGTTCCGCGGGGTGCTCCTGACCACCCCTGTTCGAGGGACTCGCGCAGCTCAGGAGCACTTCTTGTCGGCGGGCGGGGCCGTGCCCTCCAGGAGGTAGGTGTTGATCGCGGTGTCGATGCAGTCGCTGCCCCGGCCGTACGCCGTGTGGCCGTCGCCGTCGTAGGTGAGGAGCCGGCCGGAGGACAGCTGGGAGGCGAGCGCCTTCGCCCATTTGTAGGGGGTCGCCGGGTCGCGGGTGGTGCCGACCACCACGATCGGCGCCGCGCCCTTCGCCTCGATGCGGTGCGGGGTGCCGGTGGCCTTGACCGGCCAGTACGCGCAGTTCAGGATCGCCCAGGCGAAGCCCTCGCCGAAGACCGGGGAGGCCTTCTCGAAGGACGGGAGCGCGGCGGTCACCGCGTCGGGGCCGGAGAAGGCGGGGGGCAGGTCGAGGCAGTTCACGGCCGCGTTGGCGTACATGAGGTTGGCGTACTTCCCCTCCGCGTCCCGCTCGTAGTACGAGTCGGCCAGGGCCAGCAGGCCCCCGCCGTCGCCGTGCATCGCGCGCGTGAGGCTGGAGCGCAGCTCGGGCCAGGTCGTCTCGTCGTACATCGCGGCGATCACACCGGTCGTGGCGAGCGACTCACCCAGCTTGCGGGACTCGCCGGTCTCCACCGGCTTCGCGTCGAGCTCCGCGAAGAACTTCTTCAGGCGCGCCGACGCGTCCGCCACCGAGGCCGTGCCCAGCGGGCAGTCCTTGCGCGGGACGCAGTCCGCCGCGAACGACTGGAACGCCGTCTCGAAGCCCGCCGTCTGGTCGCGGTTCATCTCCAGGGCCGGCAGGGACGGGTCGATCGCCCCGTCGAGGACCAGGCGGCCGGTGCGCTCCGGGAACAGCTCGGCGTAGGTCGCGCCCAGGAACGTGCCGTAGGAGGCGCCCACGTAGTGCAGCTTCTCGTCACCGAGGAGCTGCCGCAGGATGTCCATGTCGCGGGCCGCCTCGATGGTGGAGACGTGCGGCAGGATCTTGCCGGAGCGTTTCTCGCAGCCCTGCGCGAACTTCTTGAACGAGGTCTCCAGCGCGGCCTTCTCGGCGGCGTCGTCCGGGGTCTGGTCGACCTGGGTGTACGCGTCCATCTCATGGCTCGTCAGGCATTCGACGGGCTCGCTGCGGGCCACGCCGCGCGGGTCGACCGCCACCATGTCGTACCGCGCCCGGACCGGGGCGGGGTAGCCCAGGCCCGCGTACTGCTGGAGGTAGCCCACGGCCGTGCCGCCCGGGCCGCCCGGGTTGACCAGGAGCGAGCCGATCCGCTTGCCCGGGCCCGTGGCCTTCTTGCGGGCGACCGCGAGTTTCACGGCGGTGCCCGTCGGATCGGCGTAGTCGAGCGGCGCCTTCATGGTGGAGCACTCGAAGCCCGGTACGCCGCACTCCCGCCAGTTGAGCTTCTGCTCGTAGTACGTACGCAGTGCGGCCGTGGCCTGGGCGCCCGCCGCCGAGGTGGTGGAGGCCGTCGCGGTGGTGGACGGGCCGCCCGACGAGCATCCGGAGACGAGGAGCCCCGCGGTCGCGACGGCGAGGGCGGAGAAACGGAGCAGACGCCTGGTGTCCATCCCCGGAGCGTAACCGGCCAGTGACGGCAAGTGCCCTGTCGGCGGGGGCACGACGGCTCGTACGAGTGAGCCGGTCAACCCGGGGGACCGCGTGTCGGGCCGGGACCCGGGCGGCGCAGCGAGTGGCTCAGCCCGCCCGCAGCGCCAGCGTCATCGCCTCCACCGCGAGCAGCGGCGCCACGTTGCGGTCCAGCGCCTCGCGGCAGGCAAGGACCGCCTCTATCCGGCGCAGGGTGCCCTCGGGCGTGGAGCCGCGCGCGACGCGGTCCACCCCGTCGCGCACCTCCTCGTTCGCCAGGGCGATACGGGAGCCGAGCTGGAGCGCCAGGACGTCCCGGTAGAAGCCGGTGAGGTCGGTGAGGGCGAGGTCGAGGCTGTCCCGCTGCGTACGCGTCTTGCGGCGCTTCTGGCGGTCCTCCAGCTCCTTCATCGCCCCGGCGGTACCGCGCGGCATACGGCCGCCGGCCTGGCCGCCGAGCGCCGCCTTGAGGTCCTCGGTCTCCTTGACGTCGACCTCTTCGGCGAGCTGCTTGGCGTCCTCGGCGGCGGTGTCGACCAGCTCCTGGGCGGCCTTGAGGCAGCCGCCCACGTCCTCGACCCTCAGTGGCACCTTCAGCACGGCGGCCCGGCGGGCCCGCGCGCGCTCGTCGGTGGCCAGCCTGCGGGCCCGGCCGATGTGGCCCTGGGTGGCGCGGGCGACGGCGATGGCCGTCTCCGGAGGGATGCCGTCCCGGCGGACCAGCACATCGGCTACGGCCTCCACCGGCGGTGTCCGCAGCGTCAGATGGCGGCAGCGCGAGCGGATCGTGGGCAGCACGTCCTCCAGCGAAGGCGCGCACAGCAGCCACACCGTGCGCGGCGCGGGCTCCTCCACGGCCTTCAGGAGCACATTGCCCGCGCCCTCGGTCAGCCGGTCGGCGTCCTCCATGACGATCACCTGCCAGCGGCCGACGGCGGGGGAGAGCTGGGCGCGCCGGACCAGGTCGCGGGTCTCCTTCACGCCGATGGAGAGCAGATCGGTGCGGATGATCTGCACGTCCGCGTGCGTACCGATCAGCGAGGTGTGGCAGCCGTCGCAGAACCCGCAGCCGGGCCGGCCGCCCAGCGCCCGGTCGGGGCTGACGCACTGGAGCGCGGCGGCGAACGCGCGCGCCGCCGTGGAGCGGCCCGATCCCGGCGGCCCGGTGAACAGCCACGCGTGCGTCATCTTCGACGCGTCCGGAACGGGCTCACCCGCGGAGACCGCGGTCACCAGCGTGTCCGCGTCGCGCGCGGCGGCGGCCAGCTGCTCCTGCACCCGGTCCTGGCCGACCAGGTCGTCCCACACCGTCATGGGTCACCGCCTCCGCGCTCTGTTCCGCCCCGTACGTCCCCGCTACGACCCCATTGTGAGGGAGGGGTCGGACAATCCCGTCCGGGACGGCCTTCCCGCAGGTCAGCGGCGGCGGCCCCGGCCGTCGTCCTCGTCGTCGGGGTGCGGCCCGAGCAGTTCGTCGGCGAGGGTGGGCAGATCGTCCAACGGGGTCTCCTCGGCCCAGTCGGAACGCCGCTTGGGCCGCCGGCCCCCCTTCTTCGGCTGCGTCCCGGGCTCGGCCCCCGTCTCCGCGCCGGACTCCGCGCCCAGCCGCCCGGGGTCGACCTGCGGCAGCTCCCGCGTCCGCTCGTTCGCCCGCTCGGGCTGCTCCGGCCCGGACCGCTCCCGCTCGTCGCGGAAGATCCCCGGCGGGAACCGGCCGGCGTCCCCGGCCCCGTCCCGTACGGGCGGCAGCACGGCCGTCTCCTCCGCGTCCCGTACGGGCGGCAGCACGGTCGTCTCGTCGGCCTCGGCCGGGACCTGCGGCAGCACCGTGGTCTCGGCGGCGTCCGGGGCGGAGGTCTGCGCGCCCGGCACCCGGACTTCCTGGGTGACCTCGTTCGGGCTGACCCCGGGGCCGGCCTCACGGGCCGCCGCCGGGTCCACGACAGGTGTCGGGACCGTCACCTCGGCGGCCGACTCGGCCACGGGCTTCCGCTTCGCGCGCGTGGCCGCGGTGGGGTCCGCGCTCTTCGCCGCAGCCGCAGCCGGGCTCGCACCCGCGGCCTTCGACGCCGTCGCGGAGGTCGCGGCCGAAGCCGTCGCCGCCGCCGCGGTCGCCGCGGTCGCCGCCTCGGCGAGACGCCGGGCCTCCTCCGCCCGCCGCAGCGCCTCCTCGGCCTTGCGCTGCTTCTCCAGACGGCGCTCCTCGGCCTCGGCCCGCAGCCGGGCCTGCTCCTCGGCCTGCTTGCGCAGCCGTTCCTGCTCGGCCGCGGCGGCCTTGGCCTCCGCCTCGCGCCGGACGCGCTCCTCCTCGGCGAGCCGCCTGGCCTCCTCGGCCCGCAGCCGCGCCTCCTCGGCCTGACGCTCCTCCTCGCGGCGGCGCGCCTCCTCCAGCTCGCGCCGCTTGCGCTCCTCCTCCTCGGCACGCAACTTGGCGAGCTGCGCCTGCCGCTCACGCTCCAGGCGCTCTTCCTCGGCCTTGCGCGCCGCCTCTTCCTCGGCCTTGCGCCGGGCCTCCTCCTCGGCCGCCCTGCGCGCCTCCTCCTGGGCCTTCACCTCGGCCTCGGAGAGCGGCAGCATCCGGTCGAGCCGGTGGCGTACGACGGTAGTGACGGCCTCGGGCTCCTGGGACGCGTCCACCACCAGGTAGCGGGACGGGTCGGCAGCCGCGAGGGTGAGGAATCCGGCCCGTACGCGCGCGTGGAACTCGGGCGGCTCCGACTCCAGCCGGTCCGGGGCCTCGGTGAACCGCTCTCGCGCGGTCTCCGGCGCCACGTCGAGGAGCACGGTCAGGTGCGGTACGAGTCCGTCGGTCGCCCAGCGGTTGATCCGGGCGACCTCGGTCGGCGACAGATCGCGCCCGGCGCCCTGGTAGGCCACCGAGGAGTCGATGTAGCGGTCCGAGATGACGATCGCGCCGCGCTCCAGGGCGGGGCGGACCAGCGAGTCGATGTGCTCGGCGCGGTCCGCCGCGTACAGCAGGGCCTCCGCGCGGTTGGAGAGACCGGCGCTGGAGACGTCGAGCAGGATCGAGCGCAGCCGCTTGCCGACCGGGGTGGCGCCCGGCTCGCGGGTCACCACCACCTCGTGGCCCTTGGCCCTTATCCACTCGGCCAGCGCCTGCGCCTGGGTGGACTTGCCCGCGCCGTCGCCGCCCTCCAGGGCGATGAAGAAGCCGGTGGCGGCCGGGGCCTGCGCCGGGTCGGCGCCGCGCACCGCGTCCCGCAGGTCGCGCCGCAGCGGCACGCCCTGCCGGTCGTCGGTCTTGGCCAGGACGACCGCGGCGACCGGCAGCAGCAGCGCGCCGGCCAGCATCAGGGTGAAGCCGGCGCCGCCGTGCGCGAAGACGAACCCGTCGCCCGCGAGGCGGTGCGGGCCGATGGCCGCGGCGACCAGCGGGGCGAGGATGGCGCCCAGGCCGATCGCGACCCGTACGACCGCCTGGAGGTGGTCGGTGGTGCGGGCCCGGCGGTACTCCTCGGTCTCCTGGTCGATCAGCGTGTGGCCGCTGTTGGCGGCGACACCGGCCGCGAGACCGGCGGCCAGCGCGATGAACAGTACGGTCGCCGTGTCCGGCACCAGGCCCATCGCGAGCAGCGCGACACCGGTGAGGGCGATCGCGAGCGCCAGCAGCCGCCGGCGCGAGAGCACCGGCAGCACCTTGGGCGCCACCCGGACGCCGACGCCCGTGCCGCCGACCAGCGCGAGGACCAGCAGGGCGAACGAGGCCGGGCCACCGTCCAGGTCCGCGGCGTGCAGTACGGCGACGGCCGCCGCCGCGGCGATCGCGCCGGCGACGGCGCCGCAGGCCAGGACGAGCAGCGGGACCGCGCCCGTACGCCCCTTGTCGGGACCGGCGCCGGTCGAGGGCCTGCGCAGGCCCTCCAGCGGCGAGCGGGCGCGCGGAGTGGCCGAGTCCGGGAGTTCGAGCATCGCCAGGACGGAGACGGACGCGGCGAAGAGACCGGCCGCCAGATACGAGCCGAGGGCCGCCTGGTGGAGCGTGAACCAGTCGATGCCCTTGCCGAACCCCTTGCTGACCAGCGCGGCCACCAGCAGAGCGGCAGCCGCCGCGGGCATGGAGGCGAACGTCGTACGGAGCGACAGGCGCCGCAGCGCGTCCAGGTGGTCCGGCAGCGGGCGCACGGCGGCGCCCTCCAGCGGCGGCGCGGGCAGCAGCGCGGGCGCCGCGCTCTCCTTGCACACCGTCCAGAAGCGTTCGGCGGCCCCGGCCACGAAGGCGGTTCCCAGCACGAAGAAGAGCGCGTCGTCGGGGGTCCAGTCGATCCACAGCGGCGCGATGATCAGCAGCGCGGCGCGTACGCCGTCGGCCCCGATCATCGTCCAGCGCCGGTCCAGCGGTCCGCTGGGCGCGGTCAGCGCGGAGACGGGTCCGAGCAGCAGCGCCCCGAAGAGGAATGTCGCGAGGACGCGGGCACCGAGCACCGCGGCCACGGCGAAGGCCGCGCCCCGGTAGCCGCCGCCGAGGGCGTCCTCCGAGACGGCCGCCTGGAGCGCCAGCAGCAGCAGGACGAGGACGGCGAGGGCGTCACCGATCCCGCCCACGAACTGCGCGCTCCACAACCGCCGCAATGGCGGAATGCGCAACAGGGCGCGTACGGACCGCTCGCGTGAGTCGGCGGCTAGGGCGTCGGAGACGGGGCTCACGACCGGGGGGGTCGTCGCTGCGCCTTCGGAGCTCTGGGGATGCTCGGCTCGCGTCATCCGCCCAGCCTATCCGGAGCGCCCAGGTCCCCGAGGGGCCGCCCGAACATACGGGCGGGATCCTCACGCACGGGCGCGGCCGGGGCATCGCCCCGGCCGCGCTCGGCTTCGTTCCGCGTCCCTCCGGCGCGCGGGGCGCCTTCGGGTCCTACTCTGCGGCGGCCGTCTTCTTCGCGGCCGTCTTCTTGGCCGGAGCCTTCTTCGCCGTGGCCGCGGTCTTCTTGGCGGCCGTCTTCTTCGCCGCGGTCTTCTTCGCGGGCGCCTTCTTGGCCGGGGCCTTCTTCGCCGTCTTCTTCGCGGGCGCCTTGGCACGCTTCTCGGCGAGCAGCTCGTACCCGCGCTCCGGCGTGATGTCCTCCACGCTGTCCCCGGTCCGCAGGGTCGCGTTGGTCTCGCCGTCCGTGACGTACGGACCGAAGCGGCCGTCCTTCACGACGACCGGCTTCTCGCTGACCGGGTCGGTGCCGAGCTCCTTGAGCGGCGGCTTGGCAGCCGCGCGCCCCCGCGCCTTGGGCTGGGCGTAGATCGCCAGCGCCTCTTCCAGGGTGATGGAGAAGAGCTGGTCCTCCGTCTCCAGCGACCGCGAGTCCGTGTCCTTCTTCAGATACGGCCCGTACCGCCCGTTCTGCGCGGTGATCTCGACGCCCTCGGCGTCGGCGCCCACCACGCGCGGCAGCGACATCAGCTTCAGCGCGTCCTGGAGGGTGACCGTGTCCAGGGCCATCGACTTGAAGAGCGAGGCCGTCCGCGGCTTGACCGCGTTCTTGCCCGTCTTCGGCGTGCCCTCCGGCAGGATCTCGGTGACATACGGCCCGTAGCGGCCGTCCTTCGCCACGATCTGGTTGCCGCTCACCGGATCGGTGCCCAGCTCGAAGTCGCCGCTCGGCTTGGCGAGCAGCTCCTCCGCGAGCTCCACGGTCAGCTCGTCGGGTGCCAGGTCCTCCGGCACATCGGCGCGCTGGTGGCCCTCGGCGTCCTTCTCCCCGCGCTCGATGTACGGCCCGTAACGGCCGACCCGCAGCACGATCCCGCTGCCCACGGGGAAGGAGGAGATCTCGCGCGCGTCGATCGCGCCGAGGTCCGTGACCAGCTCCTTCAGACCGCCGAGGTGGTCCCCGTCGCCGTTCCCGGCGTCGGAGGCGATGCCCGCGCCGGCCTCGCCCGCACCGAAGTAGAACCGCTTGAGCCACGGCACCGACTTGGCCTCGCCGCGCGCGATGCGGTCGAGGTCGTCCTCCATGCGCGCGGTGAAGTCGTAGTCGACGAGCCGGCCGAAGTGCTTCTCCAGCAGGTTGACCACGGCGAAGCTCAGGAAGGACGGCACCAGCGCCGTGCCCTTCTTGAAGACGTAGCCGCGGTCGAGGATCGTGCCGATGATCGACGCGTACGTAGACGGGCGGCCGATCTCGCGCTCTTCCAGCTCCTTGACCAGCGAGGCCTCGGTGTACCGGGCCGGGGGCTTGGTCGCGTGGCCGTCCGCGGTGATCTCCTCGGCCGACAGCGCGTCGCCCTCGGAGACCTGGGGCAGACGCCGCTCGCGGTCGTCCAGCTCCGCGTTCGGGTCGTCGGCGCCCTCGACGTAGGCCTTCATGAAGCCGTGGAAGGTGATCGTCTTGCCGGACGCGGTGAACTCCGCGTCCCGCCCGTCGCTCGTCCGGCCCGCGATCTTCACGGTGACGGAGTTGCCGGTCGCGTCCTTCATCTGGGAGGCGACGGTCCGCTTCCAGATCAGCTCGTAGAGCCGGAACTGGTCGCCGGTCAGGCCCGTCTCGGCCGGGGTGCGGAAACGATCACCCGAGGGGCGGATCGCCTCGTGCGCCTCCTGCGCGTTCTTGACCTTGCCGGCGTACGTCCGCGGCTTCTCCGGGAGGTAGTTGGCGCCGTACAACTGCGTGACCTGCGCACGGGCCGCCGACACCGCGGTGTCGGAGAGCGTGGTGGAGTCCGTACGCATATAGGTGATGAAGCCGTTCTCGTACAGCTTCTGGGCGACCTGCATGGTGGCCTTGGCCCCGAAGCCGAGCTTGCGGGAGGCCTCCTGCTGGAGCGTCGTCGTACGGAACGGGGCGTACGGCGAGCGGCGGTACGGCTTGGACTCCACCGAGCGCACGGCGAAGGCCGAGTCGGCGAGGGCGGCGGCCAGCGCCCGGGCATTGGCCTCGTCGAGGTGGAGGACGTCACTCTTCAGTTGTCCGTCGGGACCGAAGTCACGGCCCTGCGCCACCCGGCGGCCGTCGACCGCCGCGAGCCGTGCCACCAGCGAGGACGGGTCGGAGGCGTCGCCCGCCCGGCCGGTGGAGAACGTCCCGGTCAGGTCCCAGTACTCAGCAGAACGAAACGCGATGCGCTCGCGTTCCCGCTCCACCACGAGCCGGGTCGCCACCGACTGGACGCGGCCGGCCGAGAGCCTCGGCATGACCTTCTTCCACAGCACCGGCGAGACCTCGTAGCCGTAGAGGCGGTCGAGGATGCGGCGGGTCTCCTGGGCGTCGACCATGCGCTGGTTGAGCTCGCGCGGATTGGCGACGGCGTCCCGGATGGCGTCCTTGGTGATCTCGTGGAAGACCATCCGGTGGACCGGGACCTTGGGCTTCAGGACTTCCTGGAGGTGCCACGCGATGGCCTCGCCCTCGCGGTCCTCATCGGTGGCGAGGAAGAGTTCGTCGGACTCGGCAAGGAGCTCCTTGAGCTTCTTGACCTGCGCCTTCTTGTCGGCGTTGACGACATAGATGGGCTGGAAGTCGTGCTCGACGTCCACGCCCAGGCGGCGTACCTCGCCGGTGTACTTGTCGGGCACCTCGGCGGCGCCGTTCGGCAGGTCGCGGATGTGCCCGACGCTCGCCTCGACGACATAACCGGGGCCCAGGTAGCCCTTGATCGTCTTCGCCTTGGCAGGAGACTCGACGATGACGAGTCGGCGGCCGCCCTTTGCGGTCTCGCTGGTCGGGGACAACTTCGCTCTTCTCTCCGGTCGGCACTCGGGTGGCACGTACGAGCTGTACGGTCGCTGCGGAGTGTGACGGTACAACCCGCCCCCGTGTCAAACAGCAAAAGCCCGCAGCGGCCACTCGAACGGTAACCCGACTTACGGCGAGTCTGCCGCCTGGACCGTCCCAGAACGTTCTGAAAAGCGTTTCGTCCCAGCGCAGGGCCGGGAACGGGTCCCCGCCGCCCGGCGCGGCGCCCCGACGCCGCCGGGACTCACAGGCGTGTGAAGGACCACACCCCGGCCGCGAGGAAGAGCGTGCCGGCGAGGGCGGCCAGCGCCGCCGAGACCACGGGCCCCGCCCCGTCCGCCACCGGCGCCCCCTGGCG